>NZ_SCOC01000020.1:0-90125 GCF_005502615.1 Gordonia sp. ALPHA1B1
CCATGACAGAAGGCATAGCTCGCTAGGGATGGTCTCACCTATCGACTTCGAAATCAGATCACACACAAGTCAGCAAACAAGCTAACCGTGTCCACTTTTTCAGGGGAACCTCACTTCGTCCAACGGTTGCCGTTGATGCCCGTAAAGGCACCCACTCTGCCAGTGTCGGACTGGGCACGTTTCCCTGGCACACTGATGGGGCGATCGCGCTGAACCCACCTCAGTGGATGGTTCTAAGGTGCATTGAGGCCACACGTCCGACGTCAACTCAGATCTGTTCGCCATCCGATGATTTAAAGCAAGCGCTTCGCCGTCTGACCCTGCTTATCCGCCAAGAGTCTGGTCGGAACGCTTATCTACCAGCCTTCGTCAGCTCTGGTCCGAACACCTGGAAGCTGCGTTGGGACCCGCGAGCAACACCCGTCGGCCCCGACTCAGCGCGCGCAGCCGTGGAGGGCGCCCATCCGACCGGTGAGGTCGCCTGGCAACCGGGCCGGATTCTCATACTGGATAATCATCGAGTCATGCACCGGCGGCCATCGGTATCCGCCGCCACTGGGCGTGCTCTGGTTCGAACGTTCATAATTAAGTGAGGCACTTCAGGTGTGGGACTACGACGGGTTTATCGGTAAGGCCAAGCTCTACTTCACACGTGGTGCGGAGCACGAGCACTCCGATGACGACGAATTCACGATCTGGCACCTTCTAGGGTTCGAGTTCCTGTTACGGGCGCCCTTAGCGAAACTACATCCAAGCCTCCTTGCCGCGACAAACGATAATGACAGTTTGCTCGCCGCTAACGGCGTCACGACCCCCAAGGACCCGAAGAGCGTAACGAGCGGTGTGGTGATCGACCGCTTGGCGCGGATTGTGCCAGAGTTTGCCGGCGGCGCAGTTGCCGACTCTTTGTTTCTCATGAATCTGAGAAACGCGGAGCTGCATGCGTCCAACGCCGCTGTGAGTGAAGTATCGAATGACGTCTGGCTACCTAAACTGGTACGGGTCGTCAAGATCATTTGCCGACAGTTGACGATTGATCCCCAAGATATCCTTGACGACGACGTCGTGAAGCTTGGAGAGCGACTCCTTGACGAGGCCGACAAGAAAGTTGCTCACGAAGTCAATTTGAAGATTAAGGCGGCGCAAGGCTTCCTGCACAAACTGAGACAGGACGAAATCGATGCACGCGTCGCGGCGGCTAAGCCAACTGGTCTGGAGTGGTTTACGCGGCAGCGTACGACTGCAACCGTGAAGTGCCCCGCCTGTGAGCACGAAGTTTACGCCCCGAAGACTTATGTCCGCAGCGCCCGTGAGCACTTGGACGGCGATACGGTAATTCGCGACGAAATTTACCTCATCGACGAACTTAAATGCCATATTTGCGGACTTGAGCTCCTGACCGCCCCTGAACTTGTTGCAGCACAGGTGCCCCAGCAGGTGACCGAGCAAGAGCACGAGTCATTAGATGAGCGATACCAGGTCGAACCCGATTACGACGGTCCGGAATATATGGACGAGTGAATTTGGTCGGACATAACCGCCGCTTTCCGGGTATTGGAATGGTGTGCGTTTGACTTCAGGTTGTCGGATCGAGGCGAGCCGTCGTCCGCTTCCGCCCGGTAAATCGATCAGAACTTCCGACCACGCGCCACTTCCATCCCTGCCTCCGAGTGCCAAAGGTGTTTCCAGGCAGCGAGCAGCCAACACAACGGTCCCTCAGCGCAGCGCGGCTTCGACCTGCTCGGCCATCGCCTTTTGACCGCGCGCGTTGGCGTGCATCGCGGGGAAGCTGACCGCACCCAGCGTCGGCTCGACCCATCGCCGTTCGCCCGCGCAGGCGTCGTGGCCCGCGGAGACCTTGGTCATGTCGACGAAGGTCACGCGGGTGGCTGCGGCGGCGCGGCGCATGGCGGCGTTGAGGGCTTTGAAGACACGATGCAGGTACGCGGTGTCCCCGGGCGTGGTGAGCAACGACGCCGAGCAGAGCGCCGAACCCGTGGCCGGGAAGATCTGCGGATATCCGACGAGGACGACGCGTGCGCGCGGCGCTTCGCGGCCGACGAGGCGCAGGGCGTTCACGAGGTCGGGGTAGGTCGAGGATTTGATCTCGTCGACCAACGAGGTACCGAACTCGTCGCGACATGGGGTCGCTGACAACGGCGCGGCCATCCACGCCCGCTGGCAGGCCGAGGTCGAATTGCTGAACAGTCCGTTGTTGTTCGCGCCGATCGTGAGGGTGATCAAGCGGGTGGCCGGTCCGATCGCGCTGATCTGCGGTCCCTGCCACCGATACTGCGACTTGGTGAGGTCTTCGGTCGTCGCGCCCGCGCAACTGACATCGACGACCTCGGTCCCGCGTCGTTTGGCAACGAGGCTGGAGTAGTTGATCGCCGAGTTCGAGCAGAAGGTCGCCGCGCTCGTCGCCTGGGGGAACACCGATGCGCCTGCGCTGTAGCTGTCACCGAGATTCACGTATGCGTATCCGTCCGCTGCCTGGGCCCCGCCGGCCGTGACGAGTCCGGCGAGGAGAGCGAGGATGGTGGCCGCCGCCGTCAGCAGGGTTCGGATGCCGAGGCCTCGGCGGGGGCTGCGGCCATACGGCACGGACATGCGGTGACTCCAGATCGTGGTACGCGTGTTACTGGTGTTGCAGGTGATACCAACACTACCGGGCCGACGGCCCGAGATCGGTGCACACGTACCCCAGTTTCCAATCTGATACACATGTCAAGTTTCTGTGACGCCGAAGGCACCGATCGCTCCGCACACTTGACCCTCACGCGACGTCAGGCAGCAGGGTTGTCGATGTGAGCGAGGAAAAGCACACTTCCAAGGTGGACACCCGGGAGCTGACCGTCGGTGTCGTCGCCGGCATGGTCGGCGTCAGCATCCGCACGCTGCATCACTACGACCAGATCGGCCTGGTGGTGCCATCCGGCCGGACACCGGCCGGGTACCGCGTCTACGACGACACCGACGTCGAACGTCTCCACCAGGTACTCACCTACCGCGAGCTGGGCTTTTCCCTCGAGCAGATTGCGACCCTGCTCGACGATCCGGACGTGGACCCCATGGGTCACCTCGAGACGCAGCGCGAGTTGCTGACCGAACGGATCGATCGCCTGCTCCGGATGGTCGCCTCACTGGAGGAGATGATGAACGCAAAGAAGGAAGGCATCGCCCTGTCGGCGGCCGAGCAGGCCGAGATCTTCGGCGACCAATGGCCAGGCGAGGAGTACGCCGCCGAGGCCGAGGAACGCTGGGGGAACACCGACGCGTGGAAGCAGAGCTAGAAGCGGACCGGGCAGTTCTCCAAGGAGGACTGGCAGCGCATCAAGGACGAGACCGACGACCTGGAACGGCGGCTCGCGGACGCGATGCGTCGCGGGGTGACTCCTGGTATTGCCGAGGCGAACTCGCTCGCCGAAGAGCACCGCGCACAGATCGGGCGCTTCTACGACTGCGATCACGACATGCAGGTCTGCCTCGCCGACATGTACGTCGCGGACCCGCGGTTCACCGCACACTACGACGAGCAGGCGCCCGGCCTGGCCGTCTACCTGCGGGAGGTGATCCACGCAAACGCGGGGCGAGGGTGAAAGATCGCCACCCGCCGGTCGTCCGGGTCGGATAGGTTCGATGTCCATGACCACCGACCCGGGCGTCCACAACAAGAGCGGTGGCGCCCGCGCCACCACCAACATCGGCGATGCGATGACCCTGCGCACCGTCTTCAACCGCGAAGGCGAGGCCACCGACCTCCCCAAGTTCGCGCTGGGCGACTCGATGTTGTTGCCCGACACGGCTTATCAGATCGTCCACGACGAGGCGATGCTCGACGGGAACGCCCGCCTCAACCTCGCGACCTTTGTGTCGACGTGGATGGACGACGAGGCGAAGAAGTTGTACTCGGAGACCTTCGACAAGAACATGATCGACAAGGACGAGTACCCGCAGACGGCCGCGATCGAGGACCGGTGCTGGCGAATCCTCGCCGACCTGTGGCACAACCCGGACGTCGACAACGCGATCGGTACCTCGACGATCGGCTCGTCGGAGGCCTGCATGCTCGGTGGGCTCGCGCTCAAACGGCACTGGCAGACCCGGCGCCGCGCCGAGGGCAAGTCGACCGAGAATCCCAACATCGTGCTGTCGACGGCGGTCCAGGTGTGCTGGGAGAAGTTCTGCAACTACTTCGAGGTCGAGCCCAAATGGGTACCGATCAGCCCCGACCACCTCGTCCTCGACGGTCACGAGCTCGAGAAGTACGTGGACGAGAACACGATCGGGGTCGTCGCCATCATGGGACAGACCTACACCGGGATGTACGAGCCGGTGACCGCGATCGCGGCCAAGCTCGACGAGATCCAGGCCGACACCGGACTCGACGTCAAGATCCACATCGACGGCGCGTCGGGTGCGATGATCGCCCCCTTCTGTCAGCCGGACCTCGAATGGGACTTCCGTGTCGATCGCGTGGTCTCGATCAACACCTCGGGCCACAAATACGGACTGGTCTATCCCGGTGTCGGCTGGATCGTGTGGCGCGACACCGACGCACTGCCCGAGAGCATGGTGTTCCACTGCTCCTACCTCGGCGGCGACATGCCGACCCTGGCACTCAACTTCTCCCGCCCCGGCGCACAGGTCCTGCTGCAATACTACGTGTTCCTGCGGCTCGGGCGCGACGGCTTCACCCAGGTCCAGCAGGGTTCTCTCGATGTGGCGCAATGGCTTTCCGGACAGATCGCCCAGATCGACGGCCTCGAACTGGTCAGCAAGGGCGACACGATCCCGGTCTTCGCCTGGAAACTGAAGGCCGGGCACAGCGAGAACTGGAACCTCTACGACCTGTCCGACCGCCTGCGCATGAAGGGCTGGTTGGTTCCCGCATACCCGATGGCCGACGACCTCGCCGACCTGACCGTGCAGCGAATCGTCGTGCGCGCCGGGCTGAGTCACGACCTCGCCCGTGCACTCATCGCCGACATCCGGACCGAGGTCGACTTCCTCAACCGCCTGGAGAGCCCGATGCCACGCGAGGGCGACGGGTCACACTTCCACCACTGAGCTCGCCTGCCGCCCCCCCTCAGCCCAGCAGCGCCTGGGCCACCCGCTCGAGCGCGGCGACACGACTTCCCTTGACCAGCACTGCGGTCCCGTCGTCGAGGTCGCCGAGTTCGGCCGACACGCCGTCGACGTCGGAGACGTGCCGGGCGGTGTCACCGTAGTCGGCCTCGGCGACCGCGATGACCTCGATCCCCAGGTCCCTGGCCTCCAGTGCGATCGCACGGTGCTGGTCCGGCGAGTCGGCGCCGAGTTCGGCCATGGTGCCGAGAACCGCCACCCGACGCGACGCGGGGAGTGTCGCCAGCGACCGCAGCGCAGCCGACATCGACGTCGGGTTGGCGTTGTAGGCATCGTTGAGGACCGTGACGCCTCGCGACGAGGTGGCGAGTTCCATTCGTAGACCAGACAATTCGGCGGCGAGGAACCCGTTGGCCATCGACTCGACCGGCACCCCGAGCCCGCCGGCAGCGGCCGCCGCGGCCAGCGCGTTGGGGACCTGGTGCTCGCCGCGGGCGCCCAGTCGGACCTCCGACGAGCCCCACGGTGTGTGCAGCCGGAACGTCGCGCGCAACTCGTCGTCCAGGACGATGTCGGACGCGTACACATCGGCGTCCGGCGAGAGCCCGTAGCGCAGGACACGCGCCGAGGTGCGATCCGCCATCGCCGCGACGTACCGATGGTCGGCATTGAGCACCGCGATCCCGTCGGCCGGGAGCGATTCCACCAGTTCGCCTTTCGCGCGCGCGACGGACTCGATGTCACCGAACAGCTCCAGGTGCACGCCCTCGACGCGGGTGATCACGCCGACCGTCGGTTTCGCGATGGAACACAGCAGGTCGATGTGCCCGATGCCGCGGGCGCCCATCTCGAGGACCACCGCCTCCACGTCGTCGGCGGCCGCGGCGAGGGTGATCGGGAGCCCGAGCTCGTTGTTGAACGACTTCTCGCTCGCCGCGGTGCGGTAGGTGGTGCGCAGCACGCCCGCGAGCAGATCCTTGGTCGAGGTCTTGCCCACCGAGCCGGTGATGCCCACCACGCGATCGGGGACCCGGGCGCGGACCCCTCGACCGAGGTCGGCGAGGGCGAGCGCGGTGTCGGCGACGCGGATGGCGGTCCCGCCGACCGGGTCGACCCTCGAGGTGAGGTAGGCGGTGGCCCCGGCGTCGAGCGCCGACTTGATGAAATCGTGGCCGTCGCGCTCGGCGACGATCGGCACGAACAGCTGGCCCGGCCGAACACTCCGCGAGTCGATGCTCGCCCCGTCGATCTGCACGTCGGGGCCCAGCAGCTCCCCGCCCACGGCCTCCGCGACCTCGCTCGCTCTGAAATGCACGGTCTCACGCTAGCCGACGACCCTCTCCCGCCGGCTGAGCCGGCGACGAGCGCAGCGAGGAGCCGAGTCCCCAACACACGCCGAGAACCCGATTGCGTGGGGCCGTATCGTGACAGGCATGTCTTCTCGGCTGTTGCGTCTGGTGGTTCTCTACGGTGGCGTCTCCGCCGAGCATGATGTGTCGCGGGTCACAGCGGCTCATGTCCTGGCCGCGGCCGACCGGACCAAGTACGACCTGGTCCCCATCGGCATCGCCAAGGACGGGACGTGGTTGCGCAACGACAAGGCGATCGCCGCCATCGCCGACGGCACGCCACTCCCCGACACCCTCGAGGTCGCCGGAACCGCCGTCGACCCGCTGACCGAACTGCGTGGTCACGCGGACGAGGCCATCACGGTCGTCCTTCCCCTTCTCCATGGACCACACGGTGAGGACGGCACCATCCAGGGGATGCTCGAGTTGTTCAAGCTGCCGTATGTGGGCGCGGGTGTGTTGTCGTCCGCGGTATGCATGGACAAGGCGATGGCCAAGATCGTCGCCGAGCAGGCAGGCATCCCGCAGTGCCGCTGGGTCGAGTTCCGCGACGGTGTCGACGACCCGGAGACGATCACCGCCCGCGCGATCGATGCGCTGGGGCTCCCGGTGTTCGTCAAGCCGGCGAACCTTGGCTCGTCGGTGGGCATCACCAAGGCGCACGACGAGGCCGAACTCGACACGGCGGTGAATCTCGCGCTCCGATACGACAACGTGGTCATCATCGAGGAGGCCGTCACCGGGCGCGAGATCGAGGTCGCCGTTCTCGGTGACACGGCGCCCGAGACCTCGGTGCCGGGCGAGATCAAACCCGGGAGCGAGTTCTACGACTACGAGGACAAGTACGTCACCGGCGCCGCCCAGCTGGTCATCCCCGCTGCGGTGTCCGACGCGGCGGCCGCCGAGGTCCGCGAGCTCGCGGCGAGGACGTTCACCGCGATGCGCTGCACCGGCATGGCCCGCGTCGACTTCTTCTACGAGGAGTCCGGCCGTGGCTGGCTGCTCAACGAGGTCAACACCATCCCGGGTTTCACCCCGGGATCGATGTACCCCAAGCTGTGGGAGGCGACCGGCGTGCCCTACCCGGACCTGATCGATCAGCTCGTCACGTTCGCGCTCGAGGTGCACCGCCGTCGCACGGGGTTCTCCACCGAGCACTGAGCGCGGCGCACGCTCGTGACGCCGATGTGCAGACGCGCGCATGTTCCAGGGCTCCACGAGGGTGCCGGGTTGTAGCATGCCAACCGTGACCGACTCCCAGTCTGCGCGGGCCCTGCGGGTGCTGGTCTATTCCGACGACGCGCAGACCCGCGCGCAGGTCATCGGCGCGATCGGAACCCGGCCCGACCCGGGCATCCCACCGGTCAGCTACATCGAGGTCGCCACCGCCCCAATGGTGTTCGCGCAGCTCGACGCCGGTGTCGTCGACGCCGTGATCGCCGACGGGGAAGCCACCCCGGCCGGTGGCATGGGCCTGGCCAAGCAGATGAAAGACGAACTCGATCCCTGTCCACCAGTGCTCGTCCTGCTCGGGCGTGCCGACGACCGGTGGCTCGCGGACTGGTCCCGCGCCGACGCCGTGGCCGTCCTGCCCGTCGATCCGATCACTCTTCCGCGTGCGTTCGTCGACATGATCGGAAACGCCGAACTCTAGAAAACAGTGACTCGCGCCACACACTCACACTAGGCTTGTGTTGCAGCTCACATTCGTACTGCCGGACCAGATCGGCCGACGGCACGGATAGGACAAACACCCGGGCCGGCCGCACCGAACAGATGCCTTCCGGTCGCCACAAGCGAGGAGGGGTCCGCGCTTTGAACGCCTACGTCCCGATCATGGTCCTCGGGGCAATCGGCGTGGCGTTTGCCGTTTTCAGCGTCTTCATCGGCATCGCGATCGGTCCGAAACGGTACAACCGCGCCAAACTCGAGCCCTACGAGTGCGGCATCGAGCCGGTCGAACAGAGTCTGCTCTACCCGACGCGACGCACCGCCGGCGGCACGGTGGCAACCGGCTCGATCCAGCGCGTACCGGTCAAGTACTACCTCACCGCGATGCTCTTCATCATCTTCGACATCGAGATCGTGTTCCTCTACCCGTGGGCGGTCGCCTTCGACTCACTCGGGTGGTTCGGCCTCATGGCCATGCTCCTGTTCATCGTCAACGTCTCCGTCGCGTACGCCTACGAGTGGCGTCGCGGCGGACTGAGTTGGGACTGAGCGCTTTTCACCGATCCGATACGGCAAGGAGGTCACCCATGGGACTCGAGGAACGACTCCCCAGCGGATTCCTGCTGAGTACCGTCGAGGATCTGGCCGGGTTCATGCGCAAGGGCTCGCTCTGGCCGGCGACTTTCGGACTGGCCTGCTGCGCCATCGAGATGATGGCCACCACCTCGGGACGGTACGACCTCGCCCGGTTCGGCATGGAGGCGTTCCGGGCGTCGCCGCGACAGGCCGATCTCATGATCGTCGCCGGCCGCGTCAGCCAGAAGATGGCCCCCGTCCTCCGGCAGATCTACGACCAGATGCCGGAGCCCAAATGGGTTCTCGCCATGGGGGTCTGCGCGTCGTCGGGCGGGATGTTCAACAACTACGCGATCGTCCAGGGCGTCGATCACGTGGTCCCTGTCGACATCTACCTGCCGGGTTGTCCGCCACGCCCGGAGATGTTGCTGCACGCCATCCTGAAGCTGCACGAGAAGATCCAGGAGATGCCGCTCGGTGTCAATCGCGAGGAGGCCATCTGGGCGGCCGAACGTGCCGCCCTCCAGGCCACCCCGACGATCGAGCTGAAGGGGTTGCTCCGATGACCACGCCCGCAGGCCATCAGGACCCCGAGAACCCGGCACCCCCTCCGCACGACGCGGAGCAGATCGGCGTCCGACACGGGTTGTTCGGTCCGCCCGGAACCGGCGACACGTCGGGGTACGGCGGCCTGGTCCGGCCGGTCACGCTGCCGCCCAGTACGTCCCGACCCTACGGCGGGTATTTCGACGAGATCGCCGACCGTCTGTTCGACGAGATGGGCGACGGCCACGACGACGCGATCGAGAAGGTCGTGATCTTCCGGGGTGAGATGACCATCCACGTTGTACGACAGCACCTTCCCGCCGTCGCACTGACTCTGCGCAACGCGCCCGCGTTGCGATTCGAACTCTGCCTCGGCGTGAGCGGGGTCCACTATCCCGGCGACCCGGGCCGCGAACTCCATGCCATCTATCCGCTCGCCTCCCTGACCCACGGGCGTCGCGTCCGCCTCGAGGTCGCGGCGCCCGACGCCGACCCGCACATCCCGAGCATCTGCGACATCTACCCCACCAACGACTGGCACGAACGCGAGACCTACGACTTCTTCGGCATCGTCTTCGACGGCCATCGCTCGCTGACCCGGATCGAGATGCCCGACGACTGGGAGGGCCACCCCCAGCGCAAGGACTACCCGCTGGGCGGAGTCCCGGTGGAATACAAGGGAACCCGCGTCGACCCGCCGGACCGGAGGAGGTCGTACAACTGATGACCGACACCCACACCTACACCGTGTCCGGACAGGACTGGGACTCGATCGTGTCCGACGTCCGCACCCGCGCCGAGCAGCAACCGGGAGACGAACGCATCGTCGTCAACATGGGTCCGCAACACCCGTCGACGCACGGCGTCCTGCGCTTGATCCTGGAGATCGAGGGTGAGACCGTCACCGAGGCCCGTTGCGGAATCGGCTACCTGCACACCGGGATCGAGAAGAACCTGGAATACCGCAACTGGACGCAGGGCGTCACGTTCGTCACCCGGATGGACTACCTCTCCCCGTTCTTCAACGAGACCGCCTACTGCCTCGGCGTCGAGAAGCTCCTCGGCATCACCGACGACATCCCGGAACGCGCCACCGTCATCCGGGTGATGCTGATGGAGCTCAACCGCATCTCCAGCCATCTCGTCGCGCTGGCCACTGGCGGAATGGAACTCGGTGCCGTGACGGCGATGTTCCTCGGATTCCGCGAGCGGGAGATGATCCTCGACCTGTTCGAACTCATCACCGGCCTGCGGATGAACCACGCCTACATCCGCCCCGGAGGTGTCGCGCAGGACCTGCCAGAGGACGGCATCGACCGGGTCGCCGAGGTGATCCGACAGCTCCCCGGCCGCCTGGACGAACTCGGAGACCTGCTGAACGACAACTACATCTGGAAGGCGCGGACCCAGGGCGTCGGTTATCTCGACCTCACCGGTTGCATGGCACTCGGGGTCACCGGTCCGGTGCTGCGGTCGACCGGCTACCCGCACGACCTGCGCCGCGCCGAGCCGTACTGCGGCTACGAGAACTACGAGTTCGACGTCATCACCGAGGACACGTGCGACTCCTACGGCCGCTACCTGATCCGCGTGCGCGAGATGCGCGAGTCGATCCGCATCGTGGAGCAGTGTCTGGAACGGCTCCGGCCGGGGCCGGTGATGGTCGCCGACCGCAAGCTCGCCTGGCCGGCCGACCTCGCGCTCGGACCGGACGGACTGGGCAACTCGCCCGAGCACATCGCCCGGATCATGGGCACCTCCATGGAAGCCCTCATCCACCACTTCAAACTCGTCACCGAGGGGATGCGCGTCCCGGCCGGCCAGTGCTACGTCGCCGTCGAATCACCGCGGGGCGAGCTCGGCGTGCACATGGTCAGCGACGGCGGCACCCGGCCGTACCGCGTCCACTTCCGCGACCCGTCGTTCACGAATCTGCAGGCCGTCGCGGCGATGTGCGAAGGCGGGATGGTGGCCGACGTCATCACCGCGGTGGCCAGCATCGACCCCGTGATGGGAGGCGTGGACCGATGACCGATCCCGTGTTCGTGGACCTGAGCACCGCACCCCCGCCGGAAGGATCGGCGCCGGCACACGGCACCCCGGTCCCGCCGATCACCTTCGACGGCCCGGCCGGGTATCCCGACGTGGTCATCGAACAGCTGACCGCAGAGGCACTTCCGATCATCGCCCGCTATCCGCAGGCGCGGTCGGCGCTGCTGCCGCTGCTTCACCTGGTGCAATCCCACGACGGTCGTCTCACGCGTGCCGGGATCGAATTCTGTGCCGCACAACTGGATCTGACGCCCGCACAGGTGGCCTCGGTCGCCACGTTCTACTCGATGTACCGGCGCACGCCCACCGGCGAGTACCTCGTCGGGGTCTGCACGAACACCCTCTGCGCGACCCTCGGCGGCGACGAGATCCTCCGTTCGGTCTGCGAGCACCTGGGCGTGGAACCCGGGGACACGACGGCCGACCACCGCATCACCGTCGAACACGTCGAATGCAATGCGGCCTGCGACTTCGCGCCGGTGGTGATGGTCAACTGGGAGTTCTTCGACGACCAGACCCCAGAGTCGACCATCGAGCTCATCGAGGACCTTCGCGCCGGTGTCGAGGTCACCCCGGCTCGCGGTACCGGCCCCGTGCGATCGTTCCGCGAGACCGAACGCGACCTGGCCGGGGCCCGTCCTCCGCTGGTTGAGCCGGCACCGAGCGCCCCTCCGCTGGTTGAGCCGGCACCGAGCGAAGCGAGGAGCCGAGTCGAAGCCACCTCGCAACCACCCTCTCCGCTGGTTGAGCCGGCACCGAGCGCAGCGAGGCGCCGAGTCGAAGCCACCTCGCAACCACCACAACCCGACCCCGAACCCGAACCCCCCGAGACCCCGGTCCTCTCCCGCCACTGGGACGAGCCGGAATCCTGGACCCTGAAGAACTATCTGCGCCACAACGGTTATCGAGCGTTGTCGACCGCACTGACCACTCCCCCCGACGACATCATCGAGACGGTCAAGGCCTCCGGTCTCCGTGGCCGAGGCGGCGCGGGCTTCCCGGTCGGGATGAAGTGGTCGTTCATTCCCCAGAAGGATTCCACGCAGACCGACCCGTCGGTCCCGCACTATCTCGTGGTCAACGCCGACGAATCCGAGCCGGGCACGTGCAAGGACATGCCGCTGATGCTCGCGTCGCCCCACACGCTCGTCGAAGGCGTGATCATCGCGGCGTATGCCATCCGCGCGCACCACGCGTTCATCTACGTGCGCGGCGAAGTCGCCTCGGTTCTCCGTCGACTGCGCACCGCCGTCGACGAGGCCTACGCCGCAGGCTATCTCGGCACGGACATCCTGGGATCCGGCTTCGATCTCGAACTGGTTGTCCACGCCGGCGCGGGCGCCTACATCTGCGGCGAGGAAACCGCCCTGCTCGATTCGCTCGAGGGCCGCCGGGGACAGCCGCGTCTGCGCCCGCCCTTCCCGGCGGTTGCCGGACTGTACGCGAGTCCGACGGTCGTGAACAACGTGGAGTCGATCGCGAGCGTCCCGGCGATCATCCGCAACGGCGTCGACTGGTTCCGGTCCATGGGCACCGAGAAGTCACCCGGGTTCACCCTCTACTCGCTGTCGGGTCATGTGACGCGTCCCGGACAATACGAAGCGCCACTTGGGGTTTCGTTACGGCAACTACTCGACCGGGCGGGCGGGGTGCGCGCCGGGCACGAGCTGAAGTTCTGGACACCGGGCGGGTCGTCGACACCACTCCTGACGCCGGAGCACCTCGACGTCCCGCTCGACTACGAGGGCGTCGGCGCGGCCGGTTCGATGCTGGGCACCAAGGCCCTGCAGATCTTCGACGAGACGACCTGTGTCGTCGGCGCGGTCCTGCGGTGGACGGAGTTCTACGAACACGAGTCCTGCGGCAAATGCACCCCGTGCCGCGAGGGCACGTACTGGCTGGTGCAACTGCTGCACCGGCTGGAGCACGAGGGCGGAACCGCCGCGGACCTCGACACCCTCGCCGATGTCACCAACAGCATCGTCGGGAAGTCGTTCTGCGCGCTCGGGGACGGAGCGGGCAGCCCGATCGTGTCGTCGCTGAAGTACTTCCGCGACGAGTACCTCGCCCACCTCGACCACGGGTGCCCGTTCGACCATTCACGCTCGACCGTCTGGGCAGGAGGCGTCCGATGACACTCACCCACGGGAGCGACCCGGCGGCCGCGACCGACAACCTGGTCGGCATCACCATCGACGGTCGCGCCGTCCGGGTACCCAAGGGCACGTTGGTGATCCGCGCGGCCGAACAGATCGGCATCATGATCCCGCGCTTCTGCGACCATCCGCTCCTCGAACCGGTCGGTGCCTGCCGGCAGTGTCTCGTCGAGGTCGAGGGGCAGCGCAAACCGCTCGCATCATGCACGACGGTGGCCACCGAGGGGATGGTGGTGCGGACGCAGCTCAGCTCGGAGATCGCGGCGGGAGCGCAACGCGGGGTGATGGAACTCCTCCTGATCAACCACCCGCTGGACTGCCCGGTATGCGACAAGGGCGGTGAGTGCCCGCTGCAGAACCAGGCGATGTCGGCCGGCCGTTCCGAGTCGCGGTTCGACGGCGTCAAGCGGACCTTCACCAAGCCGGTCCCGTTGTCGTCGGAGGTCCTGCTCGACCGGGAGCGATGTGTGTTGTGTGCCCGCTGCACCCGGTTCTCCACACAGGTCGCGGGTGATCCGCTCATCGAGCTCGCGGATCGCGGTGCGCTACAACAGGTCAGCATCTACGCCGACGAACCGTTCGACTCCTACTTCTCCGGCAACACCGTGCAGATCTGCCCCGTCGGTGCGCTGACGGGGGCGCAGTACCGGTTCCGCGCCCGGCCGTTCGACCTGGTGTCGACGCCGAGCGTGTGCGAACACTGTGCGAGTGGATGCGCCCAGCGCACCGATCACCGCCGTGGAAAGGTGCTGCGCCGGCTGGCCGGTGACGATCCCGAGGTCAACTCGGAGTGGAACTGCGACAAGGGGCGATGGGCGTTCGCCTACACGTCGTCGCCCGACCGGATCACCGCCCCGCTCGTCCGGGACCGGCACGGCGATCTCCGTGAGGTGTCGTGGGCCGACGCCGTGCGCGCGGCGGCCGAGGGATTGACCCGTTCACCGGGCAACGTCGGTGTACTCACGGGTGGCCGGTTGACCGTGGAGGACGCCTACGCGTACTCCCGCTTCGCGCGAACCGTGTTGCACACCAACGACATCGACTTCCGCGCCCGAAGCCACAGCACCGAGGAGGCCGCCTTCCTCGCCGCGCGCATCGCCGGTCACGGACTCGCGACCACCTACGACGACCTGTCCGCCGCACCCGCGGTGCTGCTCGCCGGTTTCGAACCCGAGGAAGAGTCCCCGATCGTCTTCCTCCGTCTCCGGCGGGCAGTACGCACCGCCGGGCAGCGCGTCGCGACGGTCGCCCCGTTCGCGAGCCGCGGCGCCACCAAACTCGACGCCGCGGTCTTCCGGTCCGTTCCCGGCAGCGAGGCACAGGTGCTGCAATCGGAGGAGGTGACCGCGCACCTGCGGCCCGCCGGCTCGGTCATCCTCGTCGGTGAACGGCTGGCCACCCGGCCCGGCGCGTTGGCCGCAGTCGCGGCACTGGCCGACCGCACCGGCGCCCGGCTGGCCTGGATTCCGCGCCGCGCCGGCGAACGAGGCGCGCTCGAAGCGGGCGCCTTGCCGGGCCTGCTACCCGGCGGCCGGCCACTCGACGACGAGGACGCCCGTACGGCGGTGTCGGAGATCTGGGGCACCGATCTCGCCCCGCGGCCCGGACGCGACACCGCCGGGATCATCGACGCCGCGCGCTATCACGGGCTCTCGCTGGTGATCGGCGGCGTCGACGTCGACGACCTCCCCGACCCCGTCGCGGCGACCGAGGCGCTGACCGCCGCACCGTTCGTCGTCAGCCTCGAGCAACGCCGCAGCGCCGCCACACGCTGCGCGAACGTGGTCTTCCCGGTGGCTGCCGTCGCGGAGAAGGAGGGCACGTTCGTCGACTGGGAGGGCCGCCCGCGGAGCTTCACCACCGCCCTGACGGACTCGGGCCACCTGTCCGACCACCGCATCCTTGACGCGATCGCCCGGCAGATGGGTGTCGACCTGCGGTGCGCCGACGTCCCGACCATCCACATCGACCTGCGACGCATCGGCGCATGGTCCGGCCGGCGGGCCCCCATCGACGCCGCTGACAGGCCCCAGCCCGACCCGGCTGCCGGCCAGGCGGTGCTGGCGGGGTGGCACACGCTGCTCGACGACGGCCGGATGCAAGACGGGGAACCGCACCTCGCCGGCACCGCCCGCCCGCCGGTGGCCCGGCTCGCGCCGTCGACCGCCGCCGAAGCCGGTGTCGGGTCGGGCGACCTCCTGCGCGTCAGCACCGCCGACGGCGCCATCGTTCTGCCGGTGGAGATCACCGACATGCCGGATCGGGTCGTCTGGCTCCCGCTGTTCTCTCCCGGCTCGCACGTCCACGCCACGCTTCGCGCGCAGGAGGGTGACCTCGTGGCCCTCGCGCCGGCCCCGGTCGACGCCACCGACGCCGCAGGGGGTGCCGCGTGAACCTCGCCACCGACTTCCCGACCCTCGACGACTTCGGCCAGGACCCGATCTGGCTCGTCGTCGCCAAGGCGCTGGCCGTGTTCGTGTTCCTTGTGCTCAATCCGCTCATCGCCATCCTGCTCGAGCGAAAGATCATGGCACGCATGCAGACCCGCCTCGGGCCGAATCGGGTCGGCCCCAAGGGAATCTTGCAGAGCCTTGCCGACGGCGTGAAACTCGCACTCAAGGAGGGGATCATCCCCACCGGCGTCGACAAGGTGATCTATCTGCTGGCACCGATCATCGCGGTCGTCCCGGCGGTGATGGCCTTCGCGGTCATCCCGTTCGGGCCGATGGTGTCGGTCTTCGGTCACCAGACTCCGTTGCAGCTCACCGATCTCCCCGTCGGGGTGCTGTATGTCCTGGCGGTCACGTCGGTGGGTGTCTACGGGATCGTGCTGGCCGGCTGGTCGTCGGGCTCGACCTATCCGCTGCTCGGCGGACTCCGCTCGACGGCACAGGTCATCTCGTACGAGATTGCGATGGGACTCACCTTCGCCGCGGTGTTCCTCGACGCCGCGACCATGTCGACGTCGGGAATCGTTGCCGCCCAGGAACACCACTGGTACGTGTTGCTGCTGTTGCCCTCGTTCGTCATCTACGCCATCTCGATGGTCGGCGAGACCAACCGGGCGCCTTTCGATCTGCCCGAGGCCGAGGGTGAGCTGGTCGGCGGGTTCCACACCGAGTACTCGTCGTTGAAGTTCGCCATGTTCATGCTCGCCGAGTACATCAACATGGTCACCGTCTCCGCGCTCGCCACCACTCTGTTCCTCGGCGGTTGGCAGGCGCCGTGGCCGCTGAGCACGTTCGACTGGGCGAATTCCGGTTGGTGGCCCGTTCTCTGGTTCACGCTCAAGGTGTGGGCGTTCCTGTTCGTGTTCATCTGGCTGCGAACCAGTCTGCCGCGCTTGCGGTACGACCAGTTCATGAATCTGGGTTGGAAGGTCCTGATCCCCATCTCTCTCACCTGGGTGATGGTCGTCGCGATCATCCGCGCCGCCTTCGCCGGCGAGGACGCCGACCTCACCCGCGCGCTGGTCTCCGCCGGCGCCGGACTCGTCGTCACCGGGCTCATCGCCTACGCGGTGTGGCGGTTGATGCGGGTCCCCGACATCCCGGACCCGACGCAGGACTCCGCAGACCCGTCCGCCGCACCCGACGAGTTCGACCCGATGGCCGGCGGATTCCCCGTGCCGCCGATGCCCAGCACCGTGAGGGAGACCACCGATGCCTGACTTCCTGAAACCGGTGAGCGGATTGCGCGTCACCTTCGGCGGCATGTTCCAACCCACGATCACGGAGCAGTACCCCGAGCAGAAACGGCCGACCGCAGCGCGCTATCACGGTCGCCATCAACTGAATCGGCACCCCGACGGTCTCGAGAAGTGCATCGGGTGCGAGCTGTGCGCGTGGGCGTGCCCGGCTGACGCCATCTATGTGGAGGGCGCCGACAACACACCCGACGAGCGCTACTCGCCCGGCGAACGGTACGGGCGCGTCTACCAGATCAACTATCTGCGGTGCATCGGTTGCGGGCTCTGCATCGAGGCGTGCCCCACGCGCGCGCTCACGATGACCAACGACTACGAACTCGCCGATGACAATCGCGCCGACCTCATCTACGAGAAGGACCGTCTGCTGGCCCCGCTGCAGCCCGGCGTCGACGCGCCGCCGCACGCGATGGCGCCGGGCTCCACCGAGGAGAACTACTACCGGGGCGAGGTGACGTCCGACGGGCGGGTCGCCCTGCCCGATCCGACTGTCCCGACCAGACGCGAGCCGCGGTCATGACTTCCGGTGGCACCCTGTGGCTCGCCGACGAGGTGGTGCGAACCTCCACCGGTGAGGCGATCCAGTTCTGGGTTCTCGGGGCCGTCGCGGTTGCCGGTGCGCTGGGTGTCGTCTTCGCCACCAAGGCCGTCTACTCGGCGATCTTCCTGGCCACCACGATGATCGTGCTGGCCGTCTTCTACGTCGCGCAGGGGGCGCTGTTCCTGGGCGTGGTGCAGGTGGTCGTGTACACCGGTGCGGTGATGATGCTGTTCCTGTTCGTCATCATGCTGATCGGCGTCGACTCGTCGGACTCACTGCGGGAGACCCTGCGCGGCCAGCGACTGTCCGCGGTGTTGCTCGGTGTCGGCTTCGGGATCCTGTTGATCGCCGGGATCGGCAGCGCCACCGTCGGTGTCGTCACCGGTGCCACCAACCCCGACGTGGTGGCCGCGCAGAGCGACGCCGGTGTGGAGGCCATCGCCGAGCTGATCTTCGTCCGCTACCTGTGGGCGTTCGAGCTCACCGGAGCCCTCCTCATCGCCGCCACGCTCGGCGCCATGGTGCTCGCGCACCGGGAGCGTTTCGGCCCACGACTCACCCAGAAAGAACTGTCGCAGGCGCGGTTCCGCAGTGGGGTCAACCTGACCCCGCTGCCGACACCCGGGGTCTACGCGCGACACAACGCGGTCGACGTGCCGGCCCGTCTGCCCGACGGGTCGCCGTCGGACCTGTCGGTCAACGCCATCCTGGCCGCGCGGACACTCCGCACCCGCCCGGCCGACGACCCGGGGACCGACCGGTGAACCCGGAGAACTACCTCTACCTCGCAGCGCTGCTGTTCACCATCGGCGCGGCCGGAGTACTGCTGCGACGCAACGCGATCGTCGTGTTCATGTGCGTCGAGCTCATGCTCAATGCGGCCAACCTCGCCTTCGTCACCTTCGCCCGGATGAACCAGTCGTTCGACGGCCAGGTCATCGCGTTCTTCACCATGGTCGTCGCCGCGGCGGAAGTGGTGGTCGGGCTGGCGATCATCATGACCATCTTCCGATCACGCCGCTCGGCGTCGGTCGACGACGCGGATCTGCTGAAGAGGTAGAGGAGAATTGGTGAACGCCGAACTCACTGCGTCATTGCTCTGGCTGATCCCGGCTCTGCCGCTCCTGGGTGCGGCGATCCTCCTTCTCGGTGGTCGCGCCACGGACCGGTGGGGGCATCTGCTCGGGACGGGCCTCGCGATCGCGTCGTTTGCGGTGGCGCTGATCATGTTCACCGGCATGGTGTCCCGATCTGCTGACGACCGCGTCGTGTCGGACGTCCTGTTCAGTTGGGTACCGGTGGGCGAGCTCCAGGTCGACTTCGGGTTTCTCCTCGACCAGCTGTCGATGTGCTTCGTCCTGCTGATCACCGGCGTCGGCTCGCTCATCCACGTCTATTCGATCGGCTACATGCGGCACGATCCAGATCGTCGCCGATTCTTCGCCTACCTCAACCTGTTTCTCGCGGCCATGCTCGTCCTGGTCCTGGCCGACAACTACCTGGGTCTCTACCTCGGCTGGGAAGGCGTCGGACTCGCGTCGTACCTGCTGATCGGTTTCTGGCAGCACAAGCCGTCGGCGGCCACCGCGGCCAAGAAGGCATTCGTCGTCAACCGGGTCGGCGACATCGGACTCGCTGTTGCCCTGATGATCATGTTCGCCACCTTTGGCTCGGTGGCCTTCACCGCGGTGTTCGACGGTGCTTCCCTGGCAGGCGAGACGACACTCACCGCACTGGGTTTCGTGCTGCTACTCGCCGCATGCGGCAAGTCGGCGCAGGTGCCGCTGCAGTCGTGGCTGGGCGACGCGATGGAGGGCCCGACGCCGGTGTCGGCGCTGATCCACGCCGCGACCATGGTGACCGCCGGCGTCTACCTCATCGTGCGCTCGGGCCCGATCTTCGACCTCGCCCCCGCCGCCCAGGTCGGGGTCGTGGTCGTCGGCGCGGTCACCCTGCTGTTCGGTGCCGTCATCGGTTGCGCGAAGGACGACATCAAGAAGGCGCTCGCCGCGTCGACGATGAGCCAGATCGGCTACATGGTGCTGGCCGCCGGGCTCGGTCCGGCGGGTTACGCGTTCGCCATCATGCACCTCCTCACCCACGGGTTCTTCAAGGCGGGGCTGTTCCTCGGTGCGGGATCTGTGATGCACGGGATGAACGACGAGACCGACATGCGTCGCTACGGCGGACTGCGCGCCCTCATGCCGATCACGTTCGTCACCTTCGGCGTCGGGTATCTCGCGATCATCGGTGTGCCGCCGTTCGCGGGCTTCTACTCGAAGGATCACATCATCGAGGCCGCGTTCGGAGCGGGTGGAGCGAAAGGTCTGATCCTCGGTGGCGCAGCACTTCTCGGCGCCGGGATCACCGCGTTCTACATGACCCGGGTCATGTTGCTCACCTTCTTCGGCGAGAAGCGTTGGCACGACGGCACGGACGCGCCGGCACCTCACCCGCACGAGTCGCCGCGTGTCATGACCGGCCCGATGATCCTGATCGCGCTCGGCTCCGTTGCATCGGGCGGCCTCCTGGCCATCGGCGGGTCGCTGGAGACGTGGCTCGAACCCGTTGTCGGAGAACACACCGAGCACCATCTCGTCCCGGTGTGGGCCATGACGGCGATCATCCTGCTCGTGGTCGCCGTCGGCGTGGCTGTCGCCTACCGTCAGTACGCGACTCGACCGGTGCCGGTGACCGCGCCCGAGGACGTATCCGTGCTCACCGTCGCCGCTCGCCGCGATCTATACGGCGACGCCGTCAACGAGGAGCTGCTGATGCGGCCGGGTCAGCGGGTCACCGCCGGCCTCGTCGCGGTCGAGTCCGACGGCGTCGACGCGCTCACCAGTGGGGTCGGTGATGCGGTGACCGGCGCGTCGCGTCGAATACGCGGGTGGCAGAACGGTTATGTCCGGTCGTATGCCTTGTCGATGTTCGCGGGTACCACCGTGATCGTGGCCCTGGTGATGGCGGTGAACGTCCTGTGAGCATCCCCTGGTTGACCATCCTCTGGGTTGCGCCCGCCGTCGGCGCGGCCCTTGTCCTCGCGGTCCCGGCGCACCGGGCGACCGCGGCGAGATGGTTCGCGCTCGTGGTGTCCGTGGCTGTCCTCGTCCTCTCGGTCGGTCTCGCGGCCGGTTTCGATCCCGGTGGGGAGCGCTACCAGTTCGTCGAAGACGTCAGCTGGATACCGGCGCTGGGTACGCGGTATGCGCTGGGGCTCGACGGCATCGGACTCGTCCTGGTGCTGCTGACCGCGGCGCTCCTGCCCCTGCTGCTCGTGGCCGGCTGGCGCGATGCCGAGTCGGCGGGCTCGCTGGACAATTCGGGTGGCCGCGCGCAGAAGGGCCCGCACATCTACCTGGCGCTGTTCCTCGCCACCGAGGCGATGGTGCTGATGAGCTTCGTCGCGCTCGACGTGCTGCTGTTCTACATCTTCTTCGAGGCGATGCTCATTCCGATGTACTTCCTGATCGGCGGGTTCGGCACCGGACCCAACCGATCGGCAGCCGCGGTGAAGTTCCTGTTGTACAACCTCTTCGGCGGACTCCTTCTGTTGGCCGCGGTCATCGGACTGTACGTGGTGACCGCCCAGGACGGGGTGGGCCCAGACGGTGGCGGGACGTTCGCGCTGCCGGACATCGCCGCAGCTGTCGCGAGCGGACAGATCGACGACTCGACCGGGTTGGCCAAACTCCTGTTCCTCGGCTTCCTGTTCGCCTTCGCGGTGAAAGCACCGCTGTGGCCGTTGCATTCGTGGTTGCCCGACGCCGCCGTCGCCGCCACGCCCGCCTCGGCGGTGCTGATGATGGCCGTGATCGACAAGGTCGGGACCTTCGCGATGCTGCGATTCTGCATGCAGCTGTTCCCGGACGCATCCCAGTACTTCGCGCCGCTCGTCTGCGGACTCGCGGTCGTCAGCATCGTCTACGGCGCGGTCCTGGCAATCGGCCAGACCGACGTGATGCGGCTCATCGCCTACACCTCCATCTCGCACTTCGGCTTCATCATCCTCGGCATCTTCGCGATGACCGACCAGGGCCAGACCGGGTCGACGCTCTACATGGTCAACCACGGGATCTCCACCGCCGCACTGTTCCTCATCGCCGGCTTCCTCGTATCACGTCGTGGGAGCACCCTGATCGCCGACTACGGCGGCGTGCAGAAGGTCGCGCCCGTCCTCGCCGGCACCTTTCTCGTCGCCGGGCTCGCCACCCTCTCGCTCCCGGGGCTGGCCCCGTTCATCAGCGAGTTCCTGGTTCTCATCGGCACCTTCACCCGCTACCCGGTGGCGGCGGTGATCGCCTGCTCGGCGCTCGTCCTGTCGGCGATCTACATCCTGTGGACTTATCAGCGGATGATGGGCGGACCGACGAAACCGGCCGGCGACCGCTTGTCGTCGATGCGGGACCTGGCGGGTCGCGAACTCGTGGTCGTCGCTCCGCTGCTGGCTCTGCTCATCGCGCTGGGGGTGTATCCGAAGCCGATGATCGACCTGATAGATCCGGCGGTACAGGCAACCCTCACCACTGTCGGCGTCGAGGCGCCCGAACCGGCCGTCGCCGAGTCTGATCCGGAGGGCAACTGATGACATCGACCACCCTCGTCGACGGTCCGATGACGCTGGCCGCCATCGACACCCCCAGCGTCGAATACGCATCTCTCGCACCGATGCTCATCGTCTTCGGCGTGGGGGTCGTCGGGGTCCTGGTCGAGGCGTTCGCGCCGCGTCGTCTGCGGTATCCCCTGCAACTCTCGCTCGCGCTCGGCGGGTTGGTCGTCGGATTGGGTGCCCTGATCGCGGTGGCGGTCGCGCAGACACACGATGGCGCGAACGGCGAGTTCGCGATGTCGGGTGCGGTCGTGATCGACCGACCGGCACTGTATCTACAAGGGCTGCTGCTGATCATCGCGGTCGTCGCCGTCGGGTTCATGGCCGAGCGCCGACTCGAGCGAGTGGTCGCACCGGTGACGATGCGAAGGCTCGCCGGGGTCGGCGGCGGAGACGACGCGACCACGCGTGGCGGCCCGGCCGGTGGCGGTGTGGACGCCGACATGTTCACCCCCTCCGGTGCCTCGGTACCCAACACCGATGCCGAGTTCGAGGCCACCCGCGCCGGAGCGGTGACGACCGAGGTCTTTCCCCTGGCCCTGCTCGCGGTGGGCGGGATGATGCTGTTCCCGGCGTGTGGGGACCTGCTCACGATGTTCATCGCGCTGGAGGTGTTCTCGCTCCCGCTGTATCTGCTGTGCGGACTGGCCCGGCGTCGGCGCCTCATCTCGCAGGAAGCCTCCCTGAAGTACTTTCTGCTGGGCGCGTTCTCGTCCGCGTTCTTCCTGTTCGGAGCGGCCTTCGTCTACGGCGCCACGGGTTCGCTGAACCTCTCGACGATCGGTGCGTCGATCTCGGCGACCGCCGACAGCGGCGGTGACACGACACTGGCACTCATCGGGCTGGCGCTGCTCGCCGTCGGCCTGCTCTTCAAAGTGGGTGCGGTGCCGTTCCATTCGTGGATTCCCGATGTCTATCAGGGCGCTCCGACGCCGGTAACCGCATTCATGGCCGCCGCCACCAAGGTCGCCGCTTTCGGCGCGCTGCTCCGGGTCTTCTACGTCGGCTTCCCGGGCCTGAGGGAGCAGTGGGAACCCGCGTTGTGGGCGGTGGCCATCGCGTCGATGGTCATCGCCTCGGTCATGGCGGTGACCCAGAACGACGTCAAGCGGATGCTCGCGTACTCGTCCATCGCGCACGCCGGGTTCATCCTGCTCGGCCTGATCGCCTTCGACGAGGCCGGACTCGGCGCCACGCTGTTCTACCTCGCCGCCTACGCGTTCACCACTCTCGGCGCCTTCGCCACCGTCGCCGTCATCCGCGAGCCCGACACCGACTCCGGTCCCTCCGCCCGCACAGTCGCCATCCACGGCACGTCACCGCTGCCGCGAAACCCGCACCTGTCCGGCCGCGAGGCCACCTACCTCACCCAGTGGTCGGGGTTGGGGCGCCGTTACCCGCTGGTGGGCGCCATGTTCTCGGTGTACCTGCTCTCGTTCGCAGGCATCCCGCTGACCAGTGGCTTCATCGCCAAGTTCGACGTCTTCGCCGCCGCGGCCGGTTCCGGCGGCGGCGTCCTCGTGGTCATCGGCGTCATCAGCAGCGCCATCGCCGCCTATGTCTACGTCCGCATCATCGTCGCCATGTTCTTCGACGACGTTCCCACCGCCGGCGCCCCGCACGTGGTGAAACCCAGCGTGCTGACGACGACCGGCATCGCCCTGTGCACTCTGGCGACGGTCGCGCTCGGTGTCTTCCCACAGCCGCTACTCGACCTCGCCGACGCGGCGGCGGTGTTCTTGCGCTGACAGATGATCAGGAACGGATCTGTCAGCGAAAACGTCGACCACTGCGGAGTTGTGCAGGATCGTGCACGGTCACGCGTCGAGTTGGGGCATTTGGGTCCGGTATGCGACGCATACTGCCCCAACGTCAGGCGCTGTGTGTGGTCACTTCCCAGCTGAAGCCTTCCCGGGTGCAACCATGCCATCCTGGAACCCGTGGATCTGATCAGGCACTTGCGGTTCTTCGTCGCCGTGGCCGAGGAGGGCCACTTCGGCGAGGCCGCGGCCCGCCTGGAGATGACGCAGCCGCCGGTGTCGCAGGGTCTGCGTCGCCTGGAGAAGCAGCTGGGACTCCAACTCATCCGACGTACCACTCGCGGCGCCGAACTCACCGATGCCGGACGCGAACTGCTTCCGCGCGCACGTCTACTCGTCGACGACGCTTCGAGATTCGTCGGCGAGGCCCGTCGGCTCCACGAGCGCACAGGGGTATTGCGTTGGGGTACCCCATCACTGGTCGGCCCGACGGTCACGGCCACGCTGGCACGCCGCATCGCCGGAGTCGCGTCCGGACAGGACACGGTCAGCTCCTCGACGGTAAATCTCGTCGAACAGGTGTCGGCCGGGTCACTCGACCTTGCGGTCGTCGAAGCGCCGTGTGTCACCGGCTCTTTGACCACCGGCCCGATTGTCGTCCTCAAGCGTTCCGTCGTGGT
Source organism: Gordonia sp. ALPHA1B1 (assembly GCF_005502615.1). Lineage (NCBI taxonomy): Bacteria > Bacillati > Actinomycetota > Actinomycetes > Mycobacteriales > Gordoniaceae > Gordonia > Gordonia sp. ALPHA1B1. Next base: position 24,735 of record NZ_SCOC01000020.1, read on the forward strand.
GCCCGCTTCGCATCCGACAGCAGATGCCGACCGGCCGCGCCTGCGTCAACTCGCGGGGTTGCACTTCTGCCACACACCACGGTCGTTCAACCCGCCTGCGCACGACCAGCTGATCGACCGGCTCCGAGAGTCCGGCCTCGACCCCCAGCTGAATCCGGTGACGTCCGCCGACCAGGTACTGGCCGCAGTAGCTGCCGGGCACGCCTTCGCGCTGACCGTCGATCGCGGTGTCCTCGCCGCGGTCGATGCCGTCCGCTGTCTCACCGTCGGACCGGACGCCACCGCGCTGCGCCTTCGCGTCGTCTACCGCGAACCCGGCCTCAGCGAGGTGGCGGAGGTCGTCACCGCCGCCCTCTACCGGATCGGCAAGGCGACGTGAGCTCGTCGGCGCCCCTGCCCGAGTCGGTCCGCACCGAGCTCGACCGCGCTGTCCACGAGACCTTCGCCGACGCCGGCTGTTCGGGATGCGTGCATGTACGGACGATCGGGCCGACGCCGGTCGAGTACTGCCACGACGCCGACACCCCGGTCGTCCTCGCGTCGGTCTACAAACTCGCGGTGTTGGTCTCCCTGTGCCGCATGGCAGATCGCGGCGACATCGATCTCACGGCGTCGATCTCGGTCGATCCCACTCGGTGGGCTCAGGGCCCGACCGGGCTCGCACTGTTCTCGGACCCGGTCACCATTTCCTGGCGCGACCTCGCCACCTCGATGATGACCGTCTCGGACAACGTCGCCGCCGACGTCATACTCGCCCACATCGGACTGCCGCAGATCCACGACGACCTGGTCGACCTCGGCCTCACGCACACCCGCATCGTCGGTGGTGTCGCCGAATCGCACGCACGTCTGCAGCGGGAGACCGGCACGAGCACCGTCGCCGAAGCGTTCGCCGCCCTGGCCGATCCCGACTTCGACGCCTCGGTCAGCGCCTACGACGCCGCCTACTCCAGTGCCGCGACACCACGCGACTGCACGACGCTGCTGGACGCGATCTGGACCGATCGCGCAGCGTCCGCGACGTCGTGCGAGTTCATTCGCCAGACGATGAGGAAACAGGTCTTCACCTCGCGCCTCGCTTCGGGCTTTCCGTTCCGCCGGGTGAGCGTCGCGGGTAAGACGGGCACGCTCGTCGCCGTTCGCAACGAGATCGGCGTCATCGAGTTCCCCGGCGAAGTGCCGATCGCGGTCGCGGTGTTCACGATGAGCGCGAGATCTGAGATGGCACTACCCGAGGTCGACCGCGCCATCGGAGAGGTGGCCCGCGTGATCGTCACCGAACTCCGAAGACCGGACGACTGACCGGAAACCGGACCAGGAACAGCGACGATAGCGAACCGCTATCGGCCGATCGCGTGCCGAAACTTGGCATCACGGCGTCCCGATGGGTTGGCTCGGGTCATGCGTCGATGGTGGGCACTGGTGAGTGCATGTATGGCGATCGTGGGCACGATGTCGGGTTGCTTCCTGTCCTCAGAATCACCTGAGGACGCGCTACGGTCGTTCGCGGCCGCGCTGCAGGAGGGCGATGCCACCAGAGCCGCGGCGCTCACCGACGATCCGACCGCGGCAGGCGCGGCGATCACCGCCATGTTCGATGGCATGGGCCGCACGCCCAAGCTCTCGGTCGCGGCCGACCTGGTCGACGACAAGGAGGTCAGCGGCACACTCGACCATCGCTGGCAGATCCGCGATCGGAGCGTCGAGTATCAGACCTCTGTCGTTCTCGCCGAGTCGGATTCCCACTGGAAGATAAGGTGGCAGCCCTCCGTCCTGCACCGGCAACTCCGTGCCGGGGAATCGTTCTCGTACAGCGACGATCGCGCCTACCCGACGCCGGTCCTCGACACCAACGATCGGCCGCTCATGACCTGGCAGGCCGTCACCCTGGTCGCGTTGCAACGCACGCAACTCGATTCGGCGGAGATGCTCGCCCGCGCCCTCCGACCCGTCGAACCCGGTATGACCGCCGCCGGTATCCGCGCGGCCTTCGCAGGCAACAATGCGCCGCAGCACACGGTGATCCGGCTCCGCGAGTCCGATCTCCGGCGCGTCCGGCGCTCGGTGGAGTCGATTCCGGGTGTCGCGCTCAGCGAGCAAGGCGCGCTGCTCAGCGCCACCAGAGCACTGCATTCGCCGGCGATGTCGGGACTCGAGGAGATCTGGCGCGAGCACATCGACGCCACGGCGGGGTGGTCCGTCCAGATCGTCGGCGCCGACGGCACACCCACTCATCTCGTCGACTCAGCGCAACCCGGTGTCACGCCACCGGTACACACGACCCTCGATCGCGATGTCCAGACCCGAGCACAACTCGCCGTCGACGGCGAACGACGCCCTGCCATGGTCGTGGCCATCGAACCGTCGACCGGAGGCATCGTCGCCGTCGCGCAGAACGATGCCGCCGACAGGTCGGGATCGGTCTCGCTGTCCGGGCTCTACCCTCCGGGTTCGACGTTCAAGACCATCACGACCGCAGCCGCACTGGACGCCGGAGCCGTGCAACCGACGTCACAGGTCCGCTGTCCTGGCCGCACCACGATCGAAGGTCGGACGATCCCGAACGAGGACGACTTCGACCTCGGGACCGTGGCACTTTCAACAGCTTTCGCGCGCTCGTGCAACACGACGATGGGCGCCCTCGCGAACAGGCTGCCCGACGACGCGCTCACCGCCATGGCACGACGGTTCGGCATCGGCGCGGACTACACCGTTCCGGGCCTGACGACCGTCACCGGGTCGGTGCCCCGCGCCGATTCACCAGCGTTGCGGGTCGAGAACGGCATCGGTCAGGGTACGGTGACCGTCAGCCCCTTCGGTCTCGCCCTGGCCGAGGCGAGCCTCGCGCGCGGTGAGACCGTGACCCCCGGCCTGGTTCGCGGAAGGGACACGACGGGAGACGTGGAACCGCAACAGATCCCGGGCGACGTCACTCGTGCACTCCGAAGCATGATGCGCGACACGGTCACTCGCGGCACGGCCACCGCACTCCGCGACATCCCCGGTCTCGGCGGAAAGACCGGCACGGCGGAGTACGGCGACAACAAGAACCCGCACGGCTGGTTCGCCGGCATCGTCGGGGACCTCGCGTTCGCGACGCTCGTCGTCGGAGGCGGGTCGTCCGCACCCGCTGTCGAGGTGACCGGAGAGTTCCTGCGGCCGCTGAGCGAGTGAGCGCTTCCGCAAAGTGCGGGAAAGGTACCGGATTCCGGGACGAATCCCGCACTCTGTCAACGGGTCGTCACGACGCCGGCTCGAGGTCCTTTCGGTACAGGGTCTTGCCCGACGCGTCGACCAGATCCACGCTCAACACTTTGGTCCTGCCGTCGATCGTCACCTCGCCGAAGTGTTGAAACCCCTCCGCCGGTGACACATTCGACCCGGTAGGTGCATGGACGAATTGGTACTCGGCACCGAATGTGCTGTCCAACGGGCTCTCCGGGAACGCACCGGCGTGCAACGGTCCGGCGACGAACTCCCAGAACGGCGCAAAATCCTTGAAGCCGGCGCGGTCAGGCTCGTAGGAGATCGCGGCGGTGTAGTGGACATCGGCGGTCAGGAACACCACGTTCCGGACGTTCTTCGTCTGAGACAGGATGCGGGAGAACGCGATCTCACGACCAAGCGGATCGCCGGCATCACCCTGGGCCACCGCTTCCATTGCCTTCGGACCGTCCGGCGGTGTCGTGTTCTTGTCCGCCACGACGATGCTCAGCGGCAGGTCATTGGCGACGATCTTCCAGGTCGCCGTCGAACCCCGCAGTCCGTCGATGAGCCACTGGGTCTGTTCCGGACCGAGCAAGCCGTCGACGTTGTCCCCCGACCACGCATCGGGGTTCGGGTCCTTGTGGCTGCGCATGTCGAGGATGAAGACGTCGAGCAGTGGACCGTATGACACCCTGCGGTACAGACGATCCGAGGCACCGATCTCGACGGGTTGCCATTCCTGCCAGGCCTGACGTCCGTTGCGCGCCAACACGTCGACGCTCATCTCGGTGTATCCCTCGCGGCCCTGCCCCTCGAGACTCTCCCCGGGGAACCAGTTGTTGACGACCTCGTGGTCGTCCCACTGCACCAGTTGCGGGACTGATCCGACGAAGCGTCGGAAGTGGTCGTCGGTCAGGTTGTACGCGTAGTTTCCACGAAACTGATCGACGGTCTGCGCCACCTGCGCCTTCGCCGGACTGGTGATGTTCCGATAGGTCTTGCCGTCGTTCTGTTCCTGAGTCGCCTCGACCGGGTTGTCGGCGTAGATGGCGTCACCGGAGTGGATGAAGAACTGCGGATCACGGTCGGCCATGGTGGCGAAGATGGTCATCCCGCCCATATCGGGGTTGATGCCCCACCCCTGCCCGACCACGTCGCCGGACCACTGGAACCTGATGTCGCCGTCTCGTACCGGAGCTGTCGTGAAGATTCCGGTCGCCGGTTCGGAGAGCGCGCCGTCCTCACCTTCGAAGGTGACGCGATAGTGCACGGTCTGGCCGGGCTCCAGGCCGGCCACCCGCAGTCGGCCGGTCCCGTCGCCGGCGGGCGTCACCTGCGGTCCGCGGAATTTCCGTGCAGCGCCGAAGGACTCGCTCGATGCGGTCTCGACGATCATGGTCGCCGGCCGGTCCGACCGCGCCCACACCAGCGCCCCTCCGCTGGTCACCTCGCCGGTGGCCACCCCGTGGGTGAGGACCGGCCGGTTTCTGACCAGACTCGGGCGTCGCCGAACCAGGATTCGACGACCCGCAGGCTGCCAGCGCGGACCCGACCGGGACGAGGAGCGCCCCCGTAGCGGCAGTCCGCAGAATCGTGCGCCTGGACGTGGGACGGTCTGCTCGATGAGGTCGGGCCATGGGCGCCAGCGTGGCGTAGCACTTCCAATGGCTGGTGAAGCGCAGGTGAAGTCTCGGCGTCCGTCCGGCTCGCGCGCGGCAACACATCAGCGAGATCTACGCGTTCCGTCCCCTGATGGAACGAGACGCCGGGCCACCTCGGGACCGCCGACCTCCAAAACGAATTGCGGGTCTCCGCAAACGATCAACTGATCACGCGCCCGAGACAGCCCGACGTAGAGCCGCTCGCGTGACCGCTCCCACGACTTCTCCTCGTTGAGCGCAAGCACGATGACGCGCCGTTCCAGACCTTTGAAACCCAGCACGTGACCGTAGAAGACCTGTTCGGCATCCCAGAACGACGACCAGTACTCCCGGTTTCCCTGCGACTGGCGCGCCTTCTGTTCCTCGTGTCGGCTGCCGGTCGTCAGCAGCGCGATGTCTTCCGGGCGCCATCCGTCCTCGAGCAGCGGGTCGATCTGATCGTCGGCCACACCGAGTGCTTCCTCAGCCGTGCAGGCGATGAACCGGACCGACGGCCCGTCGCCACCGTTGAGCCTCATCCGTTGTCCGACGAGCGGTTTGAACGCCTCTGCGATCTGTTTGGTGTTGCGCAGATTGTGGTCGAGGACGAGTGGCACCAGGTCGACGGGCGGCGACCCCTGCCGAGCGAACACACGCTGGGCCTCGTCGCTGAACACGAAGATCCCGCTGGTGTCCTCGTCGCGCAGGCAGGCGAGCATCGGCTTCCACCATTCGTCGGCGAAGTCCTGCGCTTCGTCGACCACGATCGCGTCGAATCGCCTGCCCGGCGAAAGCGCCTGGGCCAGTTCGTACATCTGCTGCGGCAGCGTGTACTCCCAGAAGTCCGACGCGGCCTTGGTGCGCTCCTGCTCGTCGGGTCCGCTTGCGGCTCCCCACGTGATTCCCAGTTCATGGAACTCGCCCACATAGGCGGGTCGTTCCTTGCGACTCCAGGTTGCGGTGAGCCGCTCGAGATACGAAGCGAGTCCGTGTGAATAGCAAACCAGCGCAACACGTTGTCCGTCACGCGCCAGACGCCGAGCTTGTTCGATGGCGAGGAACGTCTTGCCGCTTCCGGCGCCACCCCGGATCTCGACGCGACGGAGTTGATGGGCGGCCCGTAGGATGACAGCCTGCTGAGAGGTCAGAGCGTCGGCCACCTCTTCGTTCTCCAGCGCGCGGGCCACAACGTCGCGCTGCGGCAGGCCACGCCCGCTCAGCACCGTGGCGAGCTGCTCGATCCCGGGACCGTCGAGGACCGGAAGGCTCCCGACTTTCTGCAGCAGAACCTCTCGAATCAGCGGCGATATCTGCTCAATCTGATTGCGGTCGACGATCTTCCACCGCGGACAGTCCGCCAGCGCGAACGCGGGCCCGACTTCCGAGTGCGGGAACACGACCATGTGATCCCATCTCACCCGCCCCTGAGTCCATCTCGGATCCGATTCGACGAACTCTCGCAGTGCGTAGCAGCCGCCGCGGGCCTGCCCGACGGGGTCGATACGTTTGGCAGACTGCCCTGCCCGCTCCTGCCACCACGATGTTCCGTCGTGCCACACTTCACCGCCTTTCACTTCGACGCAGACGATTCCGGCGCCGGCGACGGCAACGAGGAAATCGATCTCGTGATCCTTCGCGTGGTCGGTGACGCGCTGTCCGACGATCAGCAGGTCGTCCTCAAGCAACTGTCCGACGATCGCCTTGAACACAGTCTCTTCACTCGACGCCGCGAATCGCGGAGTCGCAGGAAGTACTGTCACCACCGCGTTCCCCTTCCACCAGGCGGTTCATCTACGTCGACACCTCGACTGTTACTCATCCTGCCCCCACTGAGGACCAGGGCGCAGGACTCGCAGGTAGGGACCAGCGATTTGAAGACTCTTTCGCATCAGAAAGCCGGCGGATCCGCACTCGGCAACCGCCATCCGAAGGTTGCCGTCGGCGGCGCCTCCTTCGCGAACAGCCGCGCCGGACGGCCGCCGGCGACACGTGTGACCGGGTTTCCGTCGCCGTCGGTCTGCGGCGCCAGCAGAGGCTGGACCCGCCGGTTGAACGAATCCCGCATCAAGCGTCGCCCCAGGATCGCCTCGTGAAGCTCTCGCAGTTCTGACAGGGTGTACGGCTCCCGCAGCAGATTGTCCGGGTCGGGCTTGTCCTCGTAGCGCTCGCGCAGATTGTCGGTGGCTGCTGCCAGTATGGCGTCGTGGTCGTACAGCAGCCGCTCCCCTGAAGCCAGAGCCCCGTCCGGCGTCACCTCGACAAGCTCCCCGGCCACTCCAACCAGTTCGTCGGCGCCCAACGCGACGACATGCGCGATCGAGATCGTCCAGCCCCGAGGATCCCGATCAGGATCACTGAACACCGCGAGAAGATGCGGATGAACGTGATCGGGCGAGAGCCCCAGCTTCAGCTCGAGTACCTCACGCACGGTGTCAGTGACCGAACGCCGCTCCCTCACGAACCGACCCGGCAAAGCCACGCGCCCCGAATCGGGATGCCGCTGTACAACGACGTGCACAGCACCTGCAGCGACGGTCAGCACGGCGATGTCGACGGCGACGTTCGGTCGCGGATAGTCGGTCAACTGTTCGGACGATCTCGTAGCCACTACTTGACACTATGCGAGAATTCGCGCAAACTACTAATCGCAATACTGCGTAAAGCGTCGGGCGGTTCGCCCAACCGCTGCTACTCGCCTCCCGGGTTCGCGCCCGTCCCACCACCGAAGGAACATCATGAAGCTCTCTGCCGCTCTCGACGTCGACGTCGTCGCTCTCGAATCCGCTGATGAGCTGACGGTTCTGGTGGAGCTGGTGGCACCGGAGGCGCCGGCTGCGCACCGGCCCCCGACGGCGCTGCAGGTTGTTCTCGACCGCAGCGGCTCCATGTCCGGTGCGCCGCTCGACGGTGCCAAGAAGGCGCTGGCCGGGGTGGTCGCCCAACTCGACCCGCACGATGTGTTCGGCGTCGTCACGTTCGACGACACGGCCCAAGTGGCGCTGCCTGCGTCGACGTTGACGGACAAGCAGCGCGCCGCCGACGCGATCAGGGCCATCGAAACCGGCGGTTGCACCGACTTGTCGTCGGGTTATCTACGCGGCCTGCAGGAGATACGGCGCGCCGGCGAGTCTGCCGGCATCCGCGGCGGGACCGTCCTGGTGATCAGCGACGGTCACATCAACAGCGGGATCCGCGACGTCGACGAGTTCGCGGGCATCACGGCGAAAGCAGGATCCAAAGGGATCGTCACCTCCACCATGGGCTACGGCCGCGGGTACGACGAAACGTTGCTGTCGGCGATCTCGCGCGCCGGCAACGGAAATCATGTGTTCGCCGATAGTCCGGATGCCGCCGGTGCTGCCATCGCGGGTGAGGTCGACGGCCTGCTCTCGAAGTCGGCGCAAGCGGCCACCTTGACCGTTCGATACGACCAGCGCGTCCAAGAGCTCGCGTTGTTCAATGATCTTCCCGCACACCAGATCGGCGATGGTGAGGTGATGATCGAGCTGGGTGATCTCTACGCACTCGAGGAACGAAAACTGCTGCTGCGCATGAAGGTCGGTTCTATTGCCGCCCTTGGCCTGACCGAACTGGCAACGTTGCAGCTGCGCTACGTCGAGACCGCGTCCCTCGTGGAACATACGGTGTCGCTGCCCGTCGTCGCGAACGTCGTCCCTGGCGACGAGGCTGCAGGCCGTGTCCCTGACCCGAAGGTGTACTCCGAGCGTCTCTACCAAGAAGGTCAGCAGGACAAGCTGGAGGCCTCCCGAGCGTACGAGGCCGGCGACATCGACGGCGGTACGCGGCGCCTCGCACGATCGCGTCAGAAGCTCGAGTACGCCATGCAGGAGGCTCGTCCCGAGGACCGTGCGGCCATCGCCGACGAGATCGCGATGCTTGACCGCTTCGGAATCAGCGCAGGCGCCCTGGACAGCGTGTATGCATCCAAGGCGATGCGCGCCTCGTACCACCGGACGAACCGCAAGCGTGGCCGACGCCATTGAGGATGTCCGCTTGTTCCCACCCATCCGACTGAAAGGACCTCACGTGAGTCGACTCACCATCGCCCAACTCGACCGAGCCGCAGGGGTTCTCCTCGGTACAGCCGCCGGGGACGCGCTCGGCGTTCCGTACGAGTTCGAAAGCAGAAGTCTGGGTTCTGACGAGAGACCGATGATGCTCGGCGGCGGACTGGGCGACTTCGCACCCGGCGAGTGGAGCGACGACACGTCGATGGCCATGGCGATCGCACTCGTTGCTGCCAAGGGCGCCGATCTCACCTCTGAGGACGCGATCGACGCCATCGCGACGAACTTTCTGAGTTGGTTCGACGGCAACCCACCAGATGTCGGAGTACAGACCCGCGCGGTGCTGAGCGCCGTTCGACGCGGGTCAGCTTCCAACCATGAGCGCGTCGGGTCCCTCATGCGGGAAGAGGCAGCGCGATTTGCGCAGACACATCCGCGGTCGGCAGGCAACGGAGCGCTCATGCGAACCGCACCGGTCGCGCTGGCGCACCTCCACGACCGGGACCGACTGGCGATCGCCACCCGCGCCGTAGCGGAGCTGACCCACGCCGACCCGCTGGCCGGCGACTCGTGTGTGCTGTGGTCCGAAGCCATCCGCACAGCCGTGCTCACCGGGCGGGTCGATGTGTCCACCGGCCTCGACCTGTTGCCCTCCGACCGCAGGTCGCGGTGGTCGCAATGGCTCGACGAGGCGACGACCGCAGATCCGAAAACGTTCACTCCCAACGGTTTCACAGTGACCGCGCTCCAGGCCGCCGTCGCCGCGATCATGCAGACGCCGATCCCGGACGACGTTCCGTGCCGCCACCTGCAGCACGCGCTCGATACCGCCATCCGCATCGGGAACGACACGGACACCGTCGCAGCAATCGCGGGCGGTCTACTCGGTGCCCGTTGGGGCGCAAGCGCGGTGCCCTGGTCCTGGAGGCGCGCGGTACACGGTTGGCCTCGGCAGGGTTGCTCACCGGAGGACCGGCCGAGCGATGCGCGGGACCTGGTGAGCCTCGGCACCTTGGCCGCGCGCGACGGGCGCGCAGATCCGAAGGGATGGCCGACCGTCGAAGACGTCCGCTATCGGGAGCATGTCGCCACCGAGGTGGTGGCGCATCCGTACGACGACGGCGTGTTGTTGGGGACGCACGCCACAGTCGACCATGGGGCTGACGCAGTGGTGTCGATGTGCCGGGTCGGTCGACGTCAGACTTGCTTCGCGGGCGCTGCCGACATCGTCGAATCACGGTTGATCGACTCCGACGATCCAGCCGACAACCCGAACCTGGAGTTCGTGATCGCCGACACCGCAGACGCGGTTCGTGGTCTGCGCGCCCAGGGCAGAACCGTGCTGTTGCACTGCGTGGCCGGACACCAGCGAACACCCAGCGTGGCTGTCGCTTACGGTGTCCTGCTCGGCCATCCGGTCGCTGAGGTACAGCAGAAGGTGCTCGAACTACTACCGGCGGCACGGGGTCGCGGACTCGTGTGGGACGCCGGCTCGTCTTCGATCGCAGTTATTTGACCGCCTCGGCCGAATCCAGCAACCGCGGCGCCTCACCGGCGTAGCTTCGCAACTGCATCCACCGTCCGACGCTCCCAGGGGAGACAACCATGTCCGGCTCACGCCTACGTGCCGTCCATCAACTGATCGTGGTCGCGGTTGCGCTACTGACCATCACCCTGGCCGCGCCCGCAGCATCAGCTGCTCCGCAACGGAGCCAACCGGTGGCCGGAACAGCGGGGCAAGGATTATGCCTCGATCTGAATTCGTCGGAGGTCAAGCTCGGCCTCCGCGCGGTCGGTCCCCCTTTCGGGCAGCCCGGACTGCGATGGGTAGCGCGTCGCGCACCGATGGCGCGATCGCTGGATCGCGCGCCTAACTGCCCGTCCCTGATGTGGGCGACGTTCGACGTCGCGGGCGGCACCGTCTCGTCGCCGGCCGTGGTGCTGCTCTTCCGGCCCGGAAAGTACCTTGGTGTCACCAACCGCCCGACCGGACACACCCGGGTCAGCGGATTCACTCCGGTGAGCGTCACCGTGACCTACCGCTGGCCACGTGCCGCGGACGCCAATGCCAATCCGACGGGTGGCCCGGTCTCATCGACTTTCGTACAGGTCTTCGACCGCGTGTTCAGGTTCGGGGAGTTGCCGCCGGGGGTGTGACAAGCGACTTTCATGGCTTGGGTACCAATGCGAAGGTTCTCGATTCTCGGTCTCACGTCTGCCGGCGACGCCTATCGTTGAACGATGGCGTCGACTTCACCCCGGCTCCGCCCAGGTCAGACGATCACCAACGACGATGGCCGGAAGTACTGTATTCAGGCGTACATCGCCGGTGGAGGTTACGGCTCTGTGTACCGCGCGACGGCAATGTCGGGCCGCGGACAACGCAAAGCCACCACCGTCTGCGTCAAAATTTGTGCGTCCGCTGACGACTGGCATTGCGAGGCACACTTCGGCAACCTGCTGTCCGGATACTCGGAGGTGGTCGAGCTTCTCGATTCGTTTGCGTTCGGCACCGGGGCGGGCCGGCGCACTCGCTATGTCCTTGTGACGGAGTACATGCCCGAAGGGACCGTCGCCGATCTGGCAGACGACCGGGACTGGCACGGTTGGACTCCAGGTCGAGTCCGTCGCGAGATCAGCCGCCTGCTGAAAGTGCTCGCACTCATGCACGCAAGTGGCGTGACCCACCGTGACATCAAGCCCGCGAACGTCTTCATCCGAGATGGGCATCTCGTTCTGGGCGACTTCGGTATTTCCAAACATTCGCTGACCCCCAGACGCTCCGCCATCGACGCCTACACCCCTGCCTACTCCCCTAACAACATGGACGAACGACAGAACTGGGCAACGTGGGTGGACATCTACCAGGTCGGGTTGCTAGCCGGTACCTTGCTGACGGGCAACGATTTCGACAGCAGTCACGTGGGCGGCATCCGCGACTTGGACATCCCCGACGATCTGAAATGTTGGATGTGGCACGCCACCGCACATCACGGCCTTCGATACGTGAGCGGGTTGCAAGCATCTCAGGCGCTTCGGCAGCTACGAGATGTCGACATGAGAGACAAGTCCGGGCCGAAATCGATACGGGGACATCATGTAACGCTCACAGGCCGGTTCGCAATGGGGTCGCAACGCAAGTTGGCGCAGATGATCAGTCGCGCCGGCGGAACCGTCCAATCCACGGTCACAGACAAGACGACAGTCCTCGTCCGGGCCGGCAATATGGCGAATACGGTAGGGGTCGGCGAGGGAAGCAAGCTGTTCGAAGTCCGCGAACGCAAACGTCGCGGCGAACGAATCCATGTCATCAACGAGGAGCGGTTAAGCACATTGCTCAACCGCTGACCCGTGCTGTTCATTCTCAAAAAATGGCAGATCCATGTCGCCCTACGAGTTCGAGTTAGTGCTCAATCAGCGAGCTCGGCGCCAGCGTCGAGAACCATCTTCTGATGTTCCATCCGGATCGAGCGGCTCTTTTGGATCGACCAGGCTCCCCAATTTACCAGCATCAGGGGAGTGCAGCTTCCCTTCCTCAGGGAAGTCAGCCTCCAACCGAAGTAATCGGACCTGAGTTCGTTCAGCACTCGCGCCTAACGAGAACCCGATCTTCGTCAACCGGTTGGCGATATCTGAGTCCATTCGAAACGCCGACTGGCTCTCGATGTTGATCGCTACCCGTCGAGCACCATTCAGCAACACAGCACGACGAGCAGCCTCAAAGCCTGCCTCATCAGGATAGACGCTCTGGCCCGGGTCAACAGGCGGTCCCCCTGTACCAAACTGTTCGAACGCCACTTCTTCTCGAGTGGTCCTCGAGAGGTCTGCAGATCCTCCTCCCGCCTGAGGAATTCGTCCCCGAATTGACAGTCGCGACACGCCACCGCGAAAACTCTTTGTGACGACAGTGTGTGCCCCTAGAGTCTGGACGATTCGCAGAGCCTCGTTGAACTTGTCCGTCATGACCAACGTGTCGTACTGCCCATAGGGAACTAGCCGCGCCTCGATTCGTGGATGTCTAACATAAATGACCTTCGCTATTGTCGGTTCGTTGCCGAAGGTATAGTCGCTGGCCTCTGTGAACGGAAACTGTAAGACCGACGCGTCGTCGGTCTTGACAGGATCCTTCTCATAAAAAGAAATTAGCTGCATCATGCCACCTCGATTTTCCTACCGTAGTGCCCACCATCATTGATCCATGCCGACTCAGTTTGTCCACCGTCGCGCCGACAGTAATCTGGACATTGCGTGCACGTCCCAGCTTTGGGGCACGCCCCGGCGCGAGAGACTTATCGGACTCAGAGCGTCCACCGGTCCGTCCACTGCGGCCGTGGGCTGATCCCCGCGATTCCATACCGGCGCGCATCAGACACTCCTTGCTATTACAGCTGCCGCTCCCACCCGACAGAACACCAACTCCAGTCGAACGACCCTCTCCCCCGTCGCCTTTCGCAGCAGATCGGCGTAGATCGCCAGCTGCGCCCAATAGGCCTCGAGCGTGTGCGCAGCGACACCGACGTCGGTCTTGTAGTCCGCGATGACGAGTCCGCCGTCGGGGTCGCGGTAGACCAGATCCGCGATGCCCTCGACCACCGTTGTGCCATCGGGACCCAGCCCCGCGAGCTGCATCTCCTTCCAGTGCTCGCCGACAGCCGCGCGATGGACGGGTTCGGACTCGAGTGCAGATCGGGCCAGTGCGACGAAGTGGTCGACGTCGACGATGCCGACGGCAGCAGCAGCCTGGCGGGCGACCGCCTCGAAGGTCTCGTCGAGGACCGCGCCTAACTCGGTCTGCTCCAAGACCCCGTGCAGGGCGGTGCCCAGCGAAGCCCCGCTGTCGACGCCTCCAATGCCGGGTGAAACACGCTCTCCTGCAGTGACAGTCAAGAGACCGGCTTCACGGTAGCGTTCCAGCAGCGCAACCTCGGCGGCATCATCACCATGCACTATCCGCGTCGCCGAGTACGACGCACGCAACGCCGACGACACCTCGATTGCGGCCGTCTCGGCTGTCCACTCATCCCAGGGCTGCCGCTCGAACTGCTCGATCGGATCGTCGTCGCGTCGTACCGGTTCGATCAGCTCTGGCACCCTGTTCGGCAGACCGTCCAGCGCGGGAGCCAGCGTCGCACCCCACGAGGCACCTTTGCCCGTGTATCCGGAAACGGCGAGGTGACTCTCTGCGCGAGTGCAGGCAACGTAGAGGAGTCGCTTCTTCTCAGCCTCGGCGTGGACCTTCTCCGCGTCGGCTGCCGGCTTGTACCCCTTCGACGTCACCGACTTCGACACGCATGCCTGCAGTGTGCCGCTCGCATCCCAGAGCAAGGACTCCGGCAGCGTGCGGAATCCGCCGCTCATCCCGGCGACCACGACCATCGGAAATTGCAGACCCTTGGCGGCGTGGATGGTCATGATCCGCACGGCGTCCACGCCGATCTCGGGAAGGACGGTCTCGGCCACACGCGCGTTTTCGTCGGCCTGGGTGTCGGCCCAGTCGATGTAGTCGCGCAACGATCCCCGATCCTCGGCGTACCACGCGCGAGCCTGATCGATGACGAACCGCAGTCGTCGCCACACGTCGCGGTGTCGGGGCGAATCCATCGAGACCTCGAAGACGCGTCGGTCGGTCGCCAACCGACTCAGCAGGGCACCGGGATTCAGGTCACCGAGCTCGAACGACAGCTCGCGCAGGTACCGATATGCGGCGGCAACGGGTGAGGATCCGAGCACCTCGGTCGGAGCGTCGGCGTGGATACTCCATCGGCCGTTCGCTGTGCTCCACCGCAGCAGGTCGTCGTCGCCACAACCGAACAGCGGTGTGCGCAACGCCGCGACGAGAGCCGCTTCGTCTGCGGTGTTCGCCAACGCCCGACAGGTCACCAGCAGGTCATGGACCTCCTGCGTCGAATAGACGAGACTCGATGCTTCCGAACGGAATTCGATCCCTGCCGCATCCAGACTCTTCTCCAGGAAGGGCAGAACCGTGCGCGACGGGATGAGGATGCAGATGTCTTTCCATGTCAATGCCGCATGCTCGTAGGTCTCGTCGTCGGCTCGCGACTCTCGACACCAGCCCTTGTCGACAGCCGTTGCGATGATCCGGGCGACATCGCGAGACTCCCGTGCTCGAATCGCCTCCGCCGGCGACAGCGAAGCCTCATCGTCGACGGGCTCGTCGTTGTCAGGGAATACGAATGGTTCCGGACCCCACTCGATGTCCCACCGAGGCCTGCTCGGCACGGGGTCCAGCGGCGTGTAGGTCGCCTGGACGTGACCGTCGGCGACGATCATCCGACCGAACACCGTGTTGATCCATTCGATGACCGGCCGTGTGGAGCGGAAGTTGGTCGTCAGTTGGACGACGTCGGCGGCAGGGGTCTGGTCACGCGCGGCCATGTAGGCGGCGATGTCGGCCCGGCGGAAGCGGTAGATGGACTGCTTGGGGTCACCCACTGTGAACAGCCTGCCCGCTTCGTCGGTGCCGGCGACGATACGTTGCGCCAGCTCGAGTTGCAGCGGGTCGGTGTCCTGGAACTCGTCGAGCAGCACCCGTTGGTAGCGCTCGTGGGTGGTCGCGGCGACGGCGTGCTTGCTGAGCACGTCGCGAGCGAGGACGAGTAGGTCATGGAATTCGAGTTGGCCGCTCCGCTGCCGCTCGCGCGCTTCGTCGAGGACGATCTCGGACAGATGCCGCACCACCACGCGAACTGCGCCGTCGACATAGGTGCCGACGATGTCGGGACAGATCTCGTCACGCAACGCCTTGACTCGAGTCTTGATCTCTTTGACCTGAGCGGACCCACCGCGCCAGTTCTTCCCTGCGCCACCGTTTCCCGGGCCTGGACAGAGAGCCGCTACAGGTATCCATCCTGTCGCATCGCGTTCTGCCGCAACAAGGATGCGCCACTCCTGCAGCTCGGTCAGCTTCTGCGCGAGCTTGTCGTCGAGGTCGAGGCAATCGGCGAGGTTGTCGGCGATCGCGTCTGCCTCCCACAGCATGCGGTCGATGTGTGCGGGAGCGATGCCTTGTGGGTTGTCGTCGAGGGTGAGGCGGTCCCAGTTGCGGTCGAGTGCGTCGGCGAGCGCGCGCATCTGATCGAGCGAGGCGCCGGCCGCCATGATGATGCCCATGGCGTCGACGAGAATCGGCGGCGCGGAGTCGGTGAAAAGGCGGGTGCGCATGCGTCGCCAGCGGCGTTCGAACGACAGCTGCGACCCCATCGCGTCGACGACCGCGATGCGCGGGGGTACACCGGCTTCGAGTGGATGCTCACTGATGATGCGGGCGGCGAACGCATGCAGGGTGCCGATGGCCGCGGTGTCGATCTGTTCGAGGGCACCGCGGGCACGTTCGGTGTCGTGCTCAGCCAACTCGACTCGGATTCGTTCGCGAAGTTCGGCTGCGGCCTTCTCGGTGAACGTGATGGCGGCGATCCGATCGAGTTCGATGCCGTCGTGCAGGACGAGCCGGCAGATGCGGCCGACCAGGGAGTAGGTTTTGCCGCTGCCGGCGCCGGCTTCGACGAACAGGGTGGTGGCGGTGTCGGAGGTGATCCGATCGCGGGCTGCTTGGTCGGCAAGAGGGAGTGCGGTCATGTCAGCCTCCGTACTTCCGTACATAGTCAGCGATTTCGTCAACGTCCTCCAACGCAGCCCAGGCACGGCGGAGTCCGGCGCGGCCGAGGAGGTCGATGACCGGCAGCTCCCAGTGTGTGTCCTCGACCTTGGGCGGGAAGTGGCCGGCGAGAATCGAGCGGTGGACGAGGGCCATGTCGTCGATCAGGGTCGCGATGACGTCGTCGGTGACGGGATAGCCGATGGAGGCGAACTTGCCTGTGGAGGTCACGAACCAGTACCGGGCCTCGACGTCGGCTCCTAGCGTGCGGGCGAACAGTCCGTAGACGGGGAGCTGGAACTGTAGCCCCGAATTGGTGGGAGCGACGTCGGAAAGGTCCTTGTACTTGTCACCCTTGCCGGTCTTGTAGTCGGTGACGCGGATGCGGCCGCCGCTGTGTCGGTCGATGCGATCGATCTGGCCGCGGAAGCGGATTCTGTTGTCGCCGAGCGCCAGTGACACCTCGGCTGCCGAGTCGATGCCGAATGTCTGTTCAGCGTGCGTCGGGCGCCAGCCATCGTCTTGGTCGGCGCGGTTGTGCTTGTGCCAGTCGGCGAGATCGCGGAGCATGATGCCGCGGTCTTTGGCCCACAGTTGCTCGAGCCAGCCGGGACTGTTGGCCTGCGCTTCGTCGAGTACCTCATGGGCGACGAGGTGCAGACGGGCGAGGTCCAGTTCGGCGCCGTCGATGGTGTCGAGAACGTAGCGCTCGAGGATCGTGTGAATGAGAGTGCCGCGGGTGAGGGCGTCGATCTGGGCGACCTCGTCGGGGTCGCCCAGCGCACGGAGCTGCAGAATGTGTTCGAGGAAGTACTGATAGGGACTTTGCACCCAGAGTTCGAGACCGGTCGGCGACACCGGGCGGTCGAAGGTGGTGATCAGCTCCTTGACCGTCGACAGGTTGCCGTTGAACCGGGTGAAGCGGCCGTTCAGGCGGTCGCTGCGCAGGTTCATGCCGAGGTTGATGATCGGGTCGTCGAGGGCGCCGCGGCGTTGATCGGCGGGGACGGCTGCGAGCTCGCGGAGCCGCCATTCGGTGTCGGATGCGGCTGATGCACCTATTCGGTCGTCGGCGCGCTGGGCGGCGACGTCGAAAGATTCGACCGCGACGATCGGCTCCACGTTCTCGGTTTCGCGTTGCCAGTTCACGACATTGACGTCACGACCGGCCAGTCCGCCCATCGCCGGGATGAGCCATCGTGACGGCACCCTCTCCGCGCCACCGCGCAGGTTGCCGCGGGGGAACGTGACGATCCGTTCCGTGCGCCCTGTGCTGACCGCACTCGCAAAGGCGATACGTTGCCGTTCCATACGCTCGCGGGCGGTGATGCCGGTGAGTTCTGCAGGTAGCAGCGGATCGTCGCGGCGGGGTGCGGGGATGATCCCTTCAGCGCTGCCCATGACGACACTGACGTCCAGGTCGCGCCCGGCGCCCGCGGCGATCGGTCCGATGGTCACGCCTGCGCCGGAGTCTCCATGCATTGTTCGGTGCGCAGTCAGGCGCACGCTGACCGCATCCAGAACGCGCGCAGCGTTCGGCGGCGGTGCGATGCCGTCCATGCCGGCAAGGCTGATGCAGTCGGCCCGGGTAGTGGCAAAGTCGGCCGCAGCGACCTCGCGCGTGGGTGTACGGAAGTAGCGGTCGACCAGTGCAACCAGCCGTCCGGCCGCGGTGGTCCAGTCGGGCGCTTCGACGATGGCGTGCAGGTCGGCTTGCAGCTGTCTGACGTACGTGTACAGCGCTACGGCCATCGCATGATGCTCTTCATGTGCACCGACACGGGTGAGTCGTTCCCAGTCGGCGCCGCCGACGATGGGTTCGTCCTCGCGGGTGAGGCGTTCGAGCCGACGTTGCGAGATCGGGTCGTCGTCGATTTCGGGGCGCCGGACTGCACCCCCGGCGAGGAGGGTGAAGAGTTCGCGGCGCGGCATCCCGTCGAGGTCGAGCTTGAGCAGCCCGAGTAGTGCACGGCCGGTGGGTCTGTCGACGAGCGTGTGGCATTCGGGCCCGGTGAAGGCGATGTGACCGGCGGTGAGGTGTTCGTGGAGCAGTGGTAGGTATGGGTCATCGCTGCCGTAGAAGACGCCGATGCGGTGGCCGGGTGTGCCCCCGGCCAGATGCTTGCGCACGAGGCGGACAACGGCTCTGACCTCGTCGTCGGCGTCAGAGGTGTGGATGATCCGGGTTGGCGAGACGGTGACCGCCTGTTCGACGGTCTCACCGTGTTGTTGGAGTGCACGCAGGAGCTTCTGCTCGGCGCGGGTCCTGCTGACAGGGTGGTAGACGATCACCGCGCCGAGGTCGGCCAGACGTTCAACTGCAATCGCATACGCCTCGTGCGGGAGGTAGTACCTGGTGATCAGACGCTCGATCGCTGCGCGATATACGCGGAGGAGGTCGGCGACCAGGGGCGTCGGTGAGTCCACCCGCGGCTCGTCGATTGCGGTGAGTTCCCAAGCCGCGCCGGCGAGGGCTTGCGCCGTGATGGATTGGTCGGCGACGTCGGTGAAGACTCCCGGGACGTCGGCGAGGACTCGCGCAATCGCGGCTTCCAGCAGTGGATATGCGAGTGCCAGGCGAGGTGCGAGAGTTGGACCCGCGAGATTCGAGACGACTTGCTGAAGCGTGAGAACGCTAGTGCTGGCCACGGACCCTGCTCGAGCCAGACTGTGGAGGACATCCCGTCCGGAGCCGTGGTCGGGCACGACGACAGTGACCTTGGCGAGTGGCGCACCAGCTTTCATCCGCATAACAGCTTCGGCCAGGAGGTCGATCGGGGGCATGGGGTCATGATGCCTGGTCCGTCTGACACATCATCGATGTTGGACTGACCGGTGGGTCGTGGTGCTCTCGGTCGAGAGCCTCTCCGCGATGTCCGGCTACAGAGTGTCGGACCTGCGTTCTATCCTGAGGGCGTCAAGTGATCCTGCGCCGGCTACGGCGCGGACCATCTCACCGCTCCCATTCGAGAGCACTCCCCAGCTCGCCCGCGTTCGGGTCCTCGTCGAGGTCGAACGTGGCCGGAAAGGAGACAACCATGGCCAACGACACCTTCGAGGCAGCCGTAGAAACGGCGTGGGCTCACTTCGAACGCACGCTGACAGCTCGGCTGGCAACGATGGAACTCGACGACATCGTCTTCGTCATGCCGACGGAAAACACCGGCCTCCGCTTCGCTCTGCGATTCGGCCGGCGGAGACACGGGTCATTGCACGCCACCATCGCCTGTGAGACAACCGGTTTGGACGATCTCATTCGAACGTCCGGTTGGCGGAAACGAACTGACGGGCGCTTGACCTGCGAACGGCACCAGGGACCCGCCGCCTTGGCGGAGATCGCCGCGCAGACGCTGCGCGAAGTCTGGAACGTCCCGGATCCCAGCTTCATCTGTGATGTCGGTCGGCCCCGTCCAGACCGGGCGCCGGTGATCGACCCCGAAAATCTCGGACCGGATCGGTTCCGCCTGCTGATCCGCGACGAACTCGCCACCTTCTGCGGCGGGTCCTTCCCCATCCGTTCCGACGCCACCATCGCACTTCCTACAGCGCATTTCACGTCGTCGATCGGCATCTCCCTTGACGCTCCGTGCATCGACATCTTCGGGCACCTCGAATCGGACGTCAGGCGCCCGCGATTCACTCAGGGCCTACTCGACGATCTCGCGGGTGACTACCCCACCGTCGAGTTCGTCCTCGACGGAACCGACCTTTGGGCTGTTCGACGCGTCGACGCCCGCTGCTTCGGACGCGACCATCTGTTCACGGGGCTCTACCAGTGGTTCGACTTCGTCGACAACGGGCTGCCCCGACTCAACGACCGGCTTCACCCGGCCCCACGGTTACAGACCGTTCGACGGGGTAGGCCCGCCGGTGACAGGATCGTCAACCTGCAGCCGCGGCTCCAGCACAACAGTGACTGACGCTCGGGGACTGCGACCCACTCTCAATGTGACAGTTCAATTCTCACCACAGGAGGAACCATGAGCACACCTTCCAAGAAAGTCCTCTACATCGACATGGACAACACTCTCGTCGACTTCGAGTCCGGCATCGCGAAACTGAGCGAGGCCGAGCAGCAGCGGTTCCACGGCGACCTCGATGACGTCCCGGGAATCTTCTCGTTGATGGAGCCGATGCCCGGCGCCATCGAAGCGTTTCACGAATTGTCCGGGCTGTTCGACACCTACATCCTGTCCACCGCACCGTGGGACAATCCGCTGGCCTGGACCGAGAAACTGCTCTGGGTGAAGTTGCATTTCGGTCGAGGCGAAGACTCGCCCGCCTACAAACGCCTGATTCTCTCGCATCACAAGAATCTGAATCTCGGCCATTACATCATCGACGACCGGACCGCGCGTGGGGTCGAGCAATTCCAGGGCGAGCACATCCACTTCGGGCAGCCGGACTACGAGAACTGGGAGAAGGTCGTCGCGCACATGCGTCCGCTGGCAGCGACATAGACTCGACCCCATGTCCGCGCCCGCCGATCCGCTCGAGCTCGGGCAGAAACTCGTGGCGATTCTCGAGGGCGGTAGGCGGACGGCAACGTACAAGCTGGCCGTGCTCGTCGCACTGTTGGACCTCGCAGTCGAGTCGGTTCCCGCCGACGCAAACGCTGAAGTCGACATCAGCCTCGACGACCTGACCGACCGCGTCATCGAACTGTACGCGCGACAGCTGCGACCGCTCGACGGTCACCGACTTCGTCAGTCCACTGACGGTCGCGGAGTCATCTTCAATGTCGTTGCGACTCTGGGTTCGTCCAATGTGGGGCCACGGGTGAGCGGGCTCAGAGTCGGCGGGCCCCACGACTCTGACGCTTATCGAGCCGCACACTCGACAGTCAAACGCACGCTGGTGAGGTACCCGCTGAAACTACTCCAGAACCTGACATCAGGCGACACCAACTCGCGCTTCCTGTACGACGATTCCTGGATGGGGACCGACTCCCGGAAAGTGGTTACCGCACACGGCGACAAGCTGACCTTGTTCCCCGGCGTATGCACGGCGCTCGCCCGCTTGGCACCGCTGCTCAAGCCGGCCTTTCAGCTCGCCTGGATCGACGACGTTCGACGCATGAACAAGTACATCCTCGACGACGGCCCCGATTTAGCGCACCATCTGTTCGGCGCCGACCGCGTATCCCTGCAGCGAGCAGGCGACGCACTGGTCGACGAGTTCGGGGCAGTGTGCTTCTACTGCGGCAACACAATTCGGCGCAACCGGCACGTCGACCACATCCTTCCCTGGTCGCGCGTAGGTATCGACGGACTCACCAACCTTGTGGTGGCCTGCCAGGTGTGCAACTCCAGCAAGTCCGATCGGCTTCCCGCCCCGACCCACGTGAGGCGCGCCCTTGGTCGCGGGAGGCCCACGCTCGACGCCATCGCCAGCGAGATCAACTGGCCGAGCCAGTACGACCGCGTCGTCGCGGCGAGCCGCGGACTCTACGCCACCCAGCCGATCAACACGCCAATCTGGCTGGACCGCAACACCATCACGCTACTGGCGCGGACCGACATCAGCTGGAACGCCTAGGTCCGCGTCTCGGTACACGTGTTCGCTGCGCCTCGGCGAACGTCCCAACCGAGACTCTGTTCCGTGATCCGACGCTCAGACGCCAGGCCGCGACAGCGAATGCTCCTTGACTGAACGTGTTGATCGACTGCTCGATCCACTGCAACGCGACCGTCTGCTCCTGCCCTGCCAACGGCCCCAACGTGTAAGTGCCCACCAGACAGACCACCAGAAACGCCACCGTCGTCACATCTCGGTCGCGCCATGCGTCGCGCGCGAGAGCTGCGTACAGCGCGGTGGCTCCGACGATGACACCGACCAGGTACCGGCCCGCGATATCCGGTACCGCGACGCCGATGGCAGCCGCACCCACTACGGGCGCCGCGAGAGCAATATTGCGGACTCCCCACGCGCTAGCGGCCAGAAGCAGGAACCCGCAACCCATCACAGGGAACAGGGCATCCGCGAGCCTCGGGATGTCCGCGATACCAGTGGCCGACAAGAGCTTCTCCGTCGCCTTGGCAAACCCACCCGCGAAGATCATCGCGGCACCGATGTACGCAAGCGCCGCCCCCAGGCGTCGCGCGACGAGGAAGGCTCCGACCGCACCCAGCACGACCGGCACATAGTCGAACAGTGCGAGCGGCACCGAGACCTGATCCACGGGTGTCACACTCACACCCGAGCTTCCACTGCCGTACGCACGGCGCGTCGTTCACCCATATTATTCAGCATGCTGAACAATATACTGGACGCGTCCACTGCCACCGCATTGAGCTGCGGTGAACTCTCGACTTCGGCACGCGACACGCTTGACCGCGCTCCAGCGGTGGGCTCAGATGGACTGATGAGCGACGAACTGTTCGAGCACAAGACCAAGACACAGCTCACCCGTGAAGAAGCAGCGAAGCGAATTCACGAACTCGCCGACGCGATCGCACGCCACAACGAAGTGTCGTATGTGGAGAACAACAAGACAGTGCGCGTCGACATCCCGGACACGGTGCAGTTGAAGATCGAGATCGAACGGGGCACCGAGGAGTCCGAGCTGGAGATCGAGATCTCCTGGTAGACAGGCGCAGCGTCTGTACTCAACAGTCCGTTGGGTGACCCGGCCACCGGCGAACCTCATCTCGACTCCTGGACTTCGATCGAGGTCTGGCCATCGAGTTGAGGTCTGGCGGTCGCGGGGGTACTGACCCCTGTGGTGCAGGATGCTCCTGGCTGCGACAACATCCAAGTGTTCCGCTCACGGTGATGCAGACTGTCGGCGTACTCAGCTGCGCCCGATAGCTTCGTCGGCAACCAGACCGTCGAAGGAGCACCATGACCGAGACCGCCACCCGCCTCAACGACGTGGACATAGACGCCGTCGGCCAATTGGTCGCAGCGATCCAAGGAGATGCGACCAAGGCACAGACAACGTGGGCCGCGCACGTCCGGTGGACCGGTTCGTTCGCATCCGAGGCCCGTATTCGAAACTTCCCGCCTGTGGCGTCAGATGAGCCCGCCGTCCTCGGTGGCGGCGACACGGCGCCCAACCCGGTCGAGCAGTTGCTCGGCGCCCTGGGCAACTGCCTGGCTGTCGGCTATGCCGCGAACGCCACCACTGCGGGCATCGAACTAAAGGACCTGCGAATCGACCTGAAGGGCGACCTCGACCTGCACGTGTTCCTCGGCCTTGCAGAAGGTCACGCAGGCTTCGAATCCATCACCGCGAGAGTCACACTCGACTCCGACGCACCGCGCGAGAAGCTCGACGAACTGCACGCCAAGGTCCGGGCCAGCTCACCTGTCGGACACACCCTCGGCAACGCGGTGCCAGTGGAGATCGTACTGACCTGAGGACTCCGAAGTTCTCGGACTCGGCGACCGTCTGGTCTACGAGTCGGCTATCGGATTCTCGCGTACCCAACCGGGCGCATCGTCATCCAGTGATCAAACGATCCAACTTCAGACTCTTGGGCTACACCACTTACCGTCTCATCGCCGCGAGGACATCCGAAGCTATCGAAAGGCCCTTCTCGGATTCGATGTTCGGGAAATCC
Organism: Gordonia sp. ALPHA1B1; assembly: GCF_005502615.1. NCBI lineage: Bacteria > Bacillati > Actinomycetota > Actinomycetes > Mycobacteriales > Gordoniaceae > Gordonia > Gordonia sp. ALPHA1B1. The sequence goes on from NZ_SCOC01000020.1 coordinate 48,790, forward strand.
TCGAGAACCTGTCTTCTGAATTCAATCAATTCGCTGTTGGCCTTGCGGCGCGGCGCCCCAGGCGGCAGTTGCGGCGCCATCGGAACGAACAGCGCAAGCAACATGACTACGAAACCGGTCCAGAACAGCGACATTGCGATCGACTCCATTGCAGCGTCGTCGGCTATCACTCCCGCGAGTCCGATACCGCTGCCGGTGAGAGCGAGGATCCCACCCGGAACGAACAGAAGAAGAAACCAACGGGCACGAACACGGGTGGAACTCAGTAGTGCGCCGCGCACGAGCACATCCCTGTACTGGTCGAGCCGAAGACGCAGGTTGCCTTCCGGCAGCTTCTCGCTGATCTCTATCAGCAGCATTATTCTCTCCCAGCTCCCCTTGGTAGCCATGTCGCCGCGCGCTTTCACAGTCACAGCAAGCGCGCCGATCAACGCAGTAGCCAATCCGCCGATCAGCGGTATCCATTCAGTCATATGTCGATACTCGCCCAGGGGTCCGACAAAGCCTCGACCTGACGTCCCCTTATCTGGCACCGAGACCTGGATGCGGGTCACGGTGCTGCGTGGGCCAGGACGCCCTGGGTTCGGCGGACGACCCTGAAGTGCGAAGACACCCGAGCACCGGCCCCCACCGCGCGGGCGTATCGTCACCGTGTGACCGACCGCATCACCGACGAACGAACATCCGAACATGGCGTCGCAGGTCACGCGATGCTCGAAAATCCGGCTCTCGCGGCCCTGACCGGACCGCATGCCCACTTCGCGCAGCGCCACGGTGCGGCCCTGCGGTACCACCCCGACGTATGCCCCATGGCGGCTCTGCCCGACTCCCCCACCGCGAAAGACTGGTCGGACGCCGCCCAACTCGTCGGTCCGGGTGGCTCCCTGTTCCTGCCGGTGGTCACGAATCGAGCTCCCGCCGAATGGGATACGACGATGTATCTGCCCGGCGTGCAGATGATCGACGCCGGACTCGACACTCGAGCAGACGACGAAGCCGTGACACTGGCGCACGAGGATGTGCCCGAGATGACCGAACTGGTCCGACTCACGCGCCCTGGCCCGTTCCGGCCGAGGACCATCGAGATGGGCACCTACGTCGGGATCCGACGCAACGGCCGCCTCATCGCGATGGGTGGCGAACGGTTGAGCCCACCGGGATACACCGAGATCAGCGCCGTCTGCACCGATCCCGACCACCGCGGGCACGGACTCGCGTCCCGGCTCGTACTCGACCTGGCGCACCGCATCCGGACACGCGGCGACATCCCGATCCTGCATGCTGATGCCCGCAACGTCGGCGCAATCCGACTGTACGAGCAGCTCGGCTTCGTCGTCCGACGGGAAGTGCTGTTCCAGATCGTCACTGCCCCACAGTGATCACGGTGCCAGAAGCCTACAGTCGATCGCGCCTCAGCGATTTCACCAGCGGCGCAATCTCATCGAGGTAGATCGAGGCCAGCACATCCGATTCGTCGGCCAGGTGCCGCACCCGATCGGCCTCGGCCCGATCCCATTCGGTGGCGACGGCGTGCTCGAAATCGTCGATCTCACCGACACGGTCGAGCCATGCTTGCTTCTCCTGGCGGTGCTGAATCTGCGCGACGATCTGCTCGTACCCGGTGAACGCCTCGAGCCGCCGCACGAGTTCGTCGAGTCGACCCGAAAGGAGGAGCGATTTGTCAGCGAAGGTCGAGACCACTTCCGGGTCGGCGGCCAGGTGTCCAGACGGCGCCTCGCCGAGCAGCGCGAACTGGTCGCGAAGTCCGACGGCCGCGCTCGCGATGGCGGTGACCTCACCGCCCAGGTCGACGCGCACGGAGTGGCGATCGAAGAAGTCGAGACGCCACGCGGGTAGTTCACTGATGCGGTCGGCAACCGCCGCAGTCGTCCACGCGATCTGGCCTATCGGGTCGGATGCGAAGCGGTCGAGTGCGCCGGTGTCGGATCCGACGTCGATCCCCTCGGGCGACCGACCGCACCAGATGTCCAGGGCACGGAGCCTGAACCCGCCGGCACCGGCCTTCCCACAGTCAGTGGAATCGCCGTCCAGTCGCTCGCGGATTGCCTGACACGACTCCCAGCGTCGAGCCTGTGCGAGTCGAAGTGTGTCAGCGAGGTCGCCCAGCGGATCCGCCGGGGATTCCTGAGGCGCCCGCGCCGGGCCCGGATCGCCCGACCGCAACCGTGCCGCCGACCTCCGGGCGCGTCGGTCGTCGCGCATGTCCGTGAACATCGTCGAGAACGCGCCGATGGCCATTCCCAACAAGACGACGAGGGCCGCCGCCATGACCACCACGAAGACGGCAATCACGACGTACATCATCAATCCAGTACACCACGGTTGACGACGAGGTGGCCGATTCCGGTGCAGGACAGCGCACGCCTGAAGATGTCGGACCCCGTGCATACCCTCAAGCCACAACCGACTCCGCGGAGGCCCCCTATTCCTTTGACCATCGACGACGACTGTTTGGACTTCGCATTCCCCGAGGTCCACGCCGAGGCCCGCCTGTCCATCGCAGTGCAGCGAACCCTGCGCGTCCCCGATGACCAGGCCACATACGGTCTACCGCCCGGGCTGGGACGCTTCCACCTCACGAACGCAGGCAGACTTCGAGGCCGGCGTGCCGATTGGTCCGAATCCGACACGCTGCTCCCCATGTGGCAGGCCGAGGCGGCATGGTTTCGCTTCACCTCCACGACCGACTACCCGTTCCTCGTACGCATGTCTGTCGGCGGGATCGATGCGATCACCGGCGAGGATTTCGCGCAGACCGTGGACTTCGACGCCGAGGACTATTTCGAGGTACCCGAACAACCCTGGCTCGACGGTTTCCGCGTCGACGAGAGATCCGTCCGTCAGTTCGTCGCCATGCCACTCGGCTCCGGTTACACCGCCGCGGAGCAGCTCGTCGGGTCCGACGACGGCGCGATACGCATCCAGGTCACGCCCCTCCGCGCGTCGACATGGAACGAGCGCCTGGCTGCTCGACGCGCGACACCGGAGCCGCCGGCTGATCTCGGCACCCTGAACTTCTGTCCCGCACCTACATCCGACTCCGCGATGGGCCTCGGCGCGGGTGGGTCGATCACCCAGTCCATCGCCAGTCCGCTCGAGCCGCGCGAGAACTGGGCGGTGGGCGACACCGTCGAGGCGACCCTGCGGATCGTCAACAGTGACGCATGGCACGATCTCACCGGGTCCGCACCGCACCATGCTCCACCGACGATCACCGAGTACCAGCGATACGGTTATCCGTGGTTCGAGTGGTACGACGACTCGCTCGCCCGCCGCGGCGCGTCGAAGCTGTCGGGAGTGAAGACCATCAAGGAGATCGGTGACGGTCTGGGTCAGACACCGCTTCCGGACAATCCCAGCTTCGACCCACCTGAGCCGCACATCGTCGGGCCCTAGGCGGCTTCGCTCGTCAGCCCCCCGGCGTGGTCCCGCCGAGCAACTCGCGGATGTCATCGGCGCCGATGGCGGCGCCGAAAAGGTCACCATCGTCGACGACGGCGTCGAACAGGTCGCGCTTACGTTGTTGCAGCGCAACCACTTTCTCTTCGATCGTGTTCGCCGACACCAGGCGATAGACCGTGACCGGACGAGTCTGACCGATGCGATGGGCGCGGTCCACGGCCTGGGCCTCGGCCGCCGGGTTCCACCACGGATCACACACGAAGCAGTAGTCCGCCTCGGTCAGGTTCAGCCCGAAACCGCCCGCCTTGAGACTGATCAGGAACACCTTCGACGCCCCGCTCGTGAACTGCTTGATCGCCGCAGTGCGCCGACGCGCGGTCATCGATCCGTCGAGGTAGCTGTATTCGACTCCGGCATCGTCGAGGGCGCGTTCGACCAATCGGAGGAAACCGGTGAACTGGCTGAAGATCAGGGCGGAATGACCTTCGGCGATGAGCTCGGGAATCTGCTCGACGAGGAACTCGATCTTGGCCGAGTCCATGTCGGTGTGCTTCTCGTCGACGAGCCCGGCGTGCAGGCTCAGTTGCCGGAGCATGGTGAGCGATCGGAAGATCTGGAACCGGTTGGCTTCGAAGTCGTCGAGCAGGCCGAGCACGCTCTGCCGTTCCCGAGTGAGGCGCGTCTGATACAGCTTGTCGTGCTTCGCGTTCAGGCTGATCGACAGCACCTGTTCCTGCTTGGCGGGCAGGTCCGTGGCGACCTGGTGCTTCGTGCGCCGCAGCATGATCGGACGAATCCGTCGTCGTAGCAACGCCAACCGCCCGGGCTCCGTGCCACTTTCGATCGGCTTCCGGAAGTACGACGTGAAGGTCTTCGCCGACGGGAACAGACCCGGCACGGTCAACGCCATCAGCGACCACAGTTCCATCAGGTTGTTCTCCAGTGGCGTGCCGGTGATCGCGATCTTGACCTCGGCATCAAGACGGCGAGCGCACTGATGAGCTTTGCTCGCGTGATTCTTGACGAACTGTGCCTCGTCGAAGAACACGGCCGACCAACTGGCCGATGTGAACTCGTCGATCCCGATGCGCATCAGCGCGTACGAGGTGACGACCAGTTGCGCTCCCGCAATACGATCGGCGAACGCGATCTTCGCCCGTCCGCTCGTCTCGGTCACCGTTGCAATCCTCAGACCTGGTACGAACCGTTCCGCTTCGACCGCCCAGTTCGAGATCACGCTGGTCGGTGCGACAACGAGAAAGCGAGCCTGCGGTTCCTCCTCGATGACCTTCGCGATCAATGCCAGGGACTGGAGGGTCTTGCCCAGCCCCATGTCGTCGGCCAGCACTCCGCCGATTCTGTTCTCCCACAGGAAGTTCAGCCAGTCGAGGCCGGCCCTCTGATAGTCACGCAAGTCCGCATGCAGCCCGGTCGGCACCGGACAAGGCACCGGCGGTGTCGCGGCGGCCAGACGACGCAACTGCTCGCGCCACTTCGTAAGATCGTCGTCGACCGTCCCCAATTCGAGCAGCTCGTCCCACAACGTGGCGTTGTGCGTATCCCGGCGGACCCGCCCACGGTCGAGTTCACCCAGTGCGCGGGCCTCGGCCACCAGTTCGGCCAGGCGTTGCAGCTCCGGGGTGTCTAGCACGAAATAGGCCCCGTCGGGCAACAGCATGTGTGTCGCTCCGTTCGACAACGCCGTCAGCACCTGGTGCAGCGGCACTGCGACGCCGTCGACCTCGACGGTGATCGACAGGCCGAGCCAGTCGTTGTCATCGGACCGTTCGGCACCGAAACCGATCTCGGGGACGACCTCGGCGGCACGGTAGTCGGGGAGCTCGCCGACGATCTCCACCTCGATCCCGTCAGCCCGCAGCTCCGGGGCGACCTCGGTGACGAACCGCGCAGTGTCGACGGGCGAGTAACGGTAACGGCGGGTCAGGAGCGCAATCGATGCCGATGCGAGAGCCTCGTCGCGCGTCATCTCGGCGAGTTCCGGATCGTCTGCGAACTTGCTTCCCGGAAACCCGGCCACCTGGATCTGCCATCGATCACACACCCGAGCCGCAGCTTCGAGGTGACCACGGAGTTGCTTCCACAGGCGACGTTCGGCCACGTCGTCACCGAACCCCGAGCTCTGCCCGGACGGGAAGAATCGTCTGCTCCCGTTCACGCGGTAGACGACACCCCACTCGAGGTGCGCGCCGCCATCGTCGGCGACCCGAAGCGTGACTGCCGCGTCGGGACCGGTGATCTCGGGTCGGGTCACGGCGCCTTCGGCCACGGTCACAGACATCCGACCGGCGAGGTCGGGGAGGACCTCGTCGGCGAACTCCGCGATGTCGGTGTCGGGAATCCTGATCGTTCCGGCGTCGAGAAGTGCCCGGAGGGCTTTCGACGACCCGTCGTCGACGAGCGGCGCCAGGAACATCGTGCCGCCTCGTACCAGGCTCGCTCCGTGAGGTACCGAGCCGAACAGCATCAAAGCGTCGTCCGCGGACGGCCCGACGGTCGGGAAGTCGACACCGCCCGACACCACGAGACCCTCGTCGCCGCGATCAACGGTCAACGCGGGCGTCGCGGGTGGAAGCAGCTCGACTTTCTTGGCGCCCGTCGACTTATGCGCCACCAGTACGACACCATCGTCTACCGCCGCCCGTAGAGCGGTCCAGATCTCGGCGGACGCCTGGTCCAATCGGTGAACCTGGGAGGTCCCGTACAGGTGTTTGTCCCCGGCGCAGAGGTGGACGGCACGGACTCGTGCCAGGTGAACGGGGTCGAAGTGCTCAGCCGGATGGTCGGTGGTGGACCTGTAGTACTCGGTCACATATCCCGGCTCGATGGAACTCCACGTGATCCCCGTGCGTACCCAGTTGCCCTTCTTGCCGGGGGTCACCAGGCGCAATGTCACCGTCTTCAGGCTCATCCACTCGGGATCGTCGAGCTCGACGAGCAGACCGATGGGAGCCGATCCCGGCTCTTTCGAGGTGGCACCGGCGACAAGGTCACCCAGCAAAGCCCGCCACGGCTCCGACGCGTGCCCAACGTGTTGAGGCAACGCACCGATGAGCCCAGCACGCATCACCCCCAGCGCCAGAGCAACGGCGTGCTTGCAGTTGGCACCGACCGGACAGTCGCATTCAGCGACATCGACCACGTATCCGCGGGCGCCGTCACCGAACCCGATCTCGAGTGAGTAGAGTTCGCCACTCGAACCGACGCAGGTCCCGGTCGCCGACATGAATAGCGGGTCCCAGTCGTCGAGAGCTACGCGCCCCTGCTGTGCGTATGCGGCACCTCGGCCTATCGTCGCGACGTCGAAATACACGAGCAGGCCCGACTCCGCGGGCGATAACTGATCGAACGCTGCCACACGACGAGGCTAGGCGATTCTGCCGGCGGCGGGACCCAACGTCTGCACCGCATCGGATGTCATCCACGTTTCTCCACAGCGTCACCGAATCAGCACCAAGCAAGCACTTGGTTTGTTAGGTTCTCGGTCGATGGGATTCCTGAAGCAGACCACGCCGGAGATCGACTTCCCGACCTGGAGTCAGGGCACGCGCGCGGAGAAGATCGAGCCGATGGCGCGGCACTGGGCCGAGGTCGGGTTCGGGACGCCGGTGGCGCTGCACCTGTTCTACGTGGGCAAGATCCTCCTCTACGTGCTTGTCGGCTGGGTCATCGTGATCAGCACACCCGGGATCGACGGCTTCTTCGACGTCGCCGACTGGTACAACGAGCCGATCGTCTTCCAGAAGATCGTGCTGTACACGATGCTGTTCGAGGTCGTGGGCCTCGGGTGCGGGTTCGGGCCGCTGAACAACCGGTTCTTCCCGCCGCTCGGTTCGATCCTCTACTGGCTACGCCCGAAGACGATCCGGCAGCCACCATGGCCGCGGATTCCGTTGACTGCCGGCGATTCCCGTAACCCGGTCGACGTCATCCTCTATGGCGCGCTACTCGCCTTGCTGGTCATAGCGTTGTTCAGTCCGGGTACCGGCGCTATCCCGGAGCTGGACACGACCGTCGGAGTCCTCCCCAGCTGGCAGATCTGGGCCGTCCTGGGTGTGCTCGCGGCGATCGGTCTGCGTGACAAGACCGTCTTCCTCGCGGCGCGCGGTGAGGTCTACGGCGCGTTCACCGTGGCGTTCCTCTTCAGCGGGGTCGACATGATCGTCGCCGCGAAGCTGGTCTTCCTCTGCATCTGGCTCGGGGCAGCGACGTCGAAGTTGAACAAGCACTTCCCCTTCGTCATCGCGACGATGATGTCCAACAACCCGATCTGGCGTTCCCCGAAGATCAAACGGAAGTTCTTCGAGGACTTTCCCGACGACCTGCGGCCGGGCCGTCGATCACGATGGATCGCGCACTTCTCCACTGCGGTCGAAGGACTCGTGCCGCTCGTCCTGTTCTTCTCCCACGGCGGGTGGGTGACCGCGGTGGCGGCGACGATCATGCTGATCTTCCATTTCGGCATCCTGTCGTCGATCCCGATGGGCGTCCCGCTGGAGTGGAACGTCTTCATGATGTTCGGCATCCTGGCGATCTTCGTGGGTCACCCCGACATCGGACTCGCCGACCTCCAATCACCCTGGCCGCTACTGCTGTTCGCAGTTTCTGCCGGCACGGTGATCATCGGGAACCTGATGCCGCGCAAGGTCTCGTTCCTGCCCGGCATGCGCTACTACGCCGGCAATTGGGACACCGGCCTGTGGTGCATCAAGCCGTCCGCGTCGGCGAAGATCGAACAGGGCATCGTCGCCATCGCGTCGATGCCGGCCGCGCAGCTCGAACGGTTCTACGGCAGCCCCGAAGCGGCCCAGATACCGCTCTACATGGGATATGCGTTCCGCTCGTTCAACAGTCACGGTCGGGCCCTGTTCACGTTGGCGCACCGAGCGATGGCCGGCGCCGGGAGCGGAGCGAGCGGGCCGGATGAGAACGGCGTTGCGGAGTCGGAGTATGTACTGACCGACGGCGAACGAATCTGCAGCACGGCGATGGGATGGAACTTCGGCGACGGGCATCTCTCCAACGAGCAGCTCATCGAATCCCTACAGCGGCGTTGTCATTTCGAGCCCGGGGAGGTCCGGATCGTGCTGCTCGACGCGCAGCCGATCCTCCGTCAGACGCAGGAATACCGACTCGTCGACCCGGCCATCGGCGAGTTCGAACGCGGATACGTACGCGTTGCCGACCTGGTCACGCGACAGCCGTGGGACGACCAGGTTCCCGTCACGGTGACCTGGCGCGCCGACGACGGCCGGGCAGATCCCACCGGGTGAGTCGGGGCGATTGGGTCCGCCAGGCGGATCACAATGCCCCCACAGCTTCAGCAGCCCGGCGCCGGTCACGCACCTTGGTCGACGACTCCGCCCGATTCACGACCCAGGTGGCGCCACCGGCCATGGCAAGCCCGAGAGCCGTTGCCCAGCCGAAGGGTTCGCCGTACATAGCGGTGCCCCACACCGCGGTGACGGGCGGCATCAGGAACATCAGCGTGTTCACCGAGGTGACGCCGGACCGTCGTAGAAGTATCCAGTACAGCCCGTAACCGCCGAGCGTCGACAGGATCGACAGCCAGGCGATCGCCAGCCAGAAGGTGCGGTCGGCCGGCGGCACCGCCACCCCCGCGAGAAGGCCTGCCGCGGTGAAGATCACCGCGGAGACGCCGCAGTGGATCGCCAGGATGATCATGGGTGACGGCGGGTCGACGACGCGTCGTTCGCAGAAAGTGGCGGCAACCAGCGCGGCCATACCGAGCAGCGGGACGAGATACGCCCACCACGGCGCGTCCGCGGATGACGTCGCGTCCGACCAGGTGACCAGTACAACCCCGGCCGCCCCGACGAGCAGACCCCACCACTGTCGTCGGTGGGTGACCGCCCCGAGCAACGGACCTGCCAGTGCGGCGACGACGAGCGGTTGGACACCGTCGATGAGTGCGGTCGTCCCGGTGCTGACGCCGAGAGCGATCGCCCAGTACACCGTGACCGTGTAGCCGGCTTGCGAGAGCGCACCGATGACGACCTGGGAACCGACCGCTCGCCCGGACATCGGCGCGAGGCCACGCCGACGCCACCGGAAGTACACCGCGGCCCCGAGTACGACCGCGACCACCAGGAATCGCCACATGAGGACCGTGAGCACCGGCGCCTCACCCGCGCCCAGCTTCGCGCCGATGAAACCCGACGACCAACAGACGACGAACACCGCCGACATGACAACTGTCACCCATCGCGCAGGTATACCGATCTGTGAAGTTCGCATGCCGACGACCTTACCGATCGGTGTAGTCTTTGTCATGTGACTGCCGAGACCACACTCTCGACCGTGGAGTGGACACCCAAGGCCCGACTCATCCTCGACGCGGCCTCGGCACTGTTCTACGAACACGGCATCCACGCGGTCGGTGTCGACTCCATCGCGGCAGCCGCGGGCGTCACGAAACGCACGCTCTACGACCGCTTCGGCTCCAAGGAGCAACTGGTCGTCGAGTATCTGCGTGCCCGCAACGCCGCCTGGCAAGAGTTCCTCCGGTCCCGCCTGGACGCCGCCGATGCGTCGCCGAGCGCACAACTCGCGGCGATCTTCGACGCCACGCGGGACTGGTCGGAGGACCGCGGCCACAAGGGCTGCGCAATGATCAACGCGCACGCCGAGATCAGCGATCCCGGGCATCCCGCGTTCTCGATCATCGTCGGGCAGAAGCACGAGCTCCAGGACCTCTTCACCTCGATCGCGACGAAGGCCGGCGTGCCCGACTCGCACACATTGGCACAGCGACTGTTCATCCTCCATGAGGGCGCGCTGGTGACCGCCGGGATGGGGGTCGAGCCGGGAGCTCTCGACGCGGCTCGCGACTTCGCACTCGAGACCTTCGACGGCCAGCAGTCGAATTGACGAACTCTTAGCGCCCGGATGCGTTCCGCAGCAACATGATGCGGAGTAGATCTGATGCGGTGACCTTGTTCGACATACTGCCCTCTCTGAAAGGCGTCACCGTGACCAGATCGTTCGACACCGCGACGTGGGGAACACCGTTACGCACCGTCGGACCGGACGTCGTCGCCGGCGACCTGTCCCTCCGCACCGAATCGCTGCACCGCAAGATCGCGTTCTACCTCGATGCCGACGGCGAGCCCGTCTGCCAATCCCTGTGCCCGACCGGGGTGTGGTTCCCGACGCTGGTCACCCGGGTCACGTCTGCGATCGTCGCCCGGGAACGCGTCGTCGTCCATGTCGACGCCGCCCTCCCGCTTCACTCCGCACTGCTCGACGTCGCCTTCCCGGGGTCACATCTGGCGGGTGCGACCATGGTCGACATCACCGTCGTCGACCTGTCCCGGCATCGTCGCACCCTGCACGCCGAAGCCCCCGCGCATCTCACGGTCACCGGCACCATCGCCCTGGCCCTGTCGCCCGTGATCCCGCCGCGGACAACGGACCCGCGACACGCCCCCCGGGCGGTCACCGCCTGACACAATCGCAAACGGCACGACAACTACTGGGCAAAGAGAGGCCGAAACCGCCGCCAGGGCTCATAATCGCCTGATGCAACCGGAAACGGTCTCACGATTCCTGCCCGGACTGGGAGTGCTCCGCAGCTACGAGCGGTCATGGCTGAAGGGTGACATCGTCGCCGGGATCGTCCTGACGGCGTTGCTCATTCCCGCCGGCATGGGGTACGCCGAAGTCGCCGGGTTGCCACCGGTCACCGGTCTCTACGCAACGGTCATACCGCTGCTCGTCTACGCCGTCGTCGGACCGTCCCGCATCTTGGTCCTCGGCCCCGACTCGTCGCTCGCCCCGATCATCGCGGCGTCGATCATTCCGCTCGCAGCATTCGACGCCGAGCGCATCGCTTTGGCCGGCGTACTCGCCATCGAGGTCGGTCTGGTGCTGCTGATCGGCGGCCTCCTCCGGCTCGGCTTCGTCACCGACCTGCTGTCCAAACCCATCCGCATCGGCTACCTCAACGGGATCGCACTGGTCGTGGTGCTCAGCCAGTTGCCGAAACTGTTGGGCTTCAGCGTCGACGGTGACTCGGTCATCCAGGAGGCGATCAACATCGTCAAGGGTGTCGCGTCCGGGGAGGCCGAACTGCTGCCGACGGTCATCGGGGTGTCGTGCCTGGTCCTGATCTTCGCACTCAAGTTCTGGCGCAAAGCCATTCCGGGAGTCCTGGTCGCCGTGGTGGCCTCGATCATCGCAGTCGCGGTCTTCGGCTGGTCCGATGACCTGCCGGTCGTCGGAGCGATGCCCCGCGGATTCCCGTCGCCGTCCCTGGAAGGCGTGACCCTCGACGACGTCATCAGCCTGATCGGCCCGGCCGTCGGTATCGCGCTGATCGCGTTCGCGGACACCAGCGTGCTGTCGCGAACATTCGCCGCGCGTGCGGGTGACCAGGTCAACGGCAGCCAGGAGATGGCGGCCATCGGCACCGCGAACATCGCCACCGGCTTCCTGAGCGGCTTCGCGATCTCGGCGTCGTCCTCCCGCACCCCGGTGGCCGAACAGGCCGGCGCCAAATCCCAACTCGCCGCGGTCGTCGGGGCGCTTCTGATCGTCGTGTTCATCTTCGTCGCACCGGGAGTCACCGCCTACCTTCCGTCAGCAGCGCTGGCCGCCGTCGTGATCGCCGCGGCCATCTCGCTGATCGACATCTCCGGCGTGGTGGCGCTGTTCCGCGCAAACTGGGTCGAGGGTGCGCTGTCGATCGCCGCGTTCCTCGGTGTCGCGCTGATCGGTGTCCTGCAAGGCATCCTGGTTGCGATCGGCCTGTCGTTCATCGCCTTCGTGAATCTCGCGTGGCGACCGTACCGGACGGAGTTGGGGCGGGTTCCGGGACTGCGCGGCTACCACGATGTGACCCGTCACCCCGACGCCGAGCGCATCGACGGCGTCCTCATCATCCGGTTCGACGCGCCGCTGTTCTTCGCCAACGGCGGCATGTTCGACGACTACGTCCGCGGCATGGTCCGCGACGCAAGGGCGGCCGGGCGGCAACTGCACACCGTGATCCTCGCCGCCGAGCCCATCGTCGACATCGACGCCACCGCTGTCGACGAACTCGTCGAACTGGACGACTATCTCCGTAGCCACGGCATCACCCTTGTCTTCGCGGAGATGAAGGACCCGGTGCGAGACATTCTCCGACGCTATGACCTCCGCATCGACGGCAAACCCAGGTTCGACGACTCGCGGTTCGCGCCCACGACCGGAGCGAAGATCGACGAGATCACCGGACAACTCCGACGGGACATCCAGACGTCGAACGACGGCGCCTGACACCGCGACATCGGACACCGACGCTCACCGCGTGAGGATCACCGGCCCGAGAAACTCGCACACCGTCAGCGCCAGAGCGAGATCCAGGCGATCGCGGTCCGCCGGGACCTCGGCGAGCGCCTTGCCGACGCGATACTTCACCGTGTTGCGGTGGAGGTTGAGCCGTTCAGCGGTGTGGAGGTGGCTTTCCTTGGTGGCGAAATACACCGACAGCGTCTCCCGCAGCATGTTCGCGTTCGGGGAGTCCTCGGCGAGTCCGCCGAGGACTTCGTGGACCCACGCCCGCGTCGACTCGAGGTCCTGCGCCAGCAGGGACACCACGGCCACACCTCGGTCGCCGAATCCGATCACCCGATTCGCCGCACCACCCGGCATGGTCGCCACCGAGTAGGCGGCGAGTGCCTGCTCGTGGGTTCTCCGGAAACCCCGTGCCCCGGATGCGGGAAGGCCCACCGCGACTCGGATTCCCGCCGGCACGGTCGAGCGCACCGCGGTCACCGACGAACCGTCGGTGACGTCCCGTCCGACCAGTGGAATCCAGGCCCAGACCGTCGACCGGTCGATCGCGGTGACGATCGGCGGGGAGCCTCTGCCCAACCGGGTACCGAGTTCGCGGGCCGCGTGGGTGAGCGCGACCAGTTCGCGGGGTTCGTCGTCGAATGACCACAGGATGAGCGCGAGGTGCCTGCGGTCGAGCGCGTAACCGGTCTCGGACTCGAAGGCCCGCTCATCGGATTCGGCGCCGTCGAGGAACGAGTGGATGGCCGCCGATTGCACGTTGCCCTCGACGCCGAGCCACCGTCGGCGTTCGTCTTCGTACGCCTCGAACACGTACAGGGAGATCCAGTCGATGTATCCGGACAACACATCGGAGATGTGCCGGGTCAACGCCATCGACTGTCCGGCGTCGAGGTCGAGATCCTCGACCAGTCGGTAACATTCACGCATCACGCTGTTCTGCCCGAGATGGTAGGCACGCACGAGCGAGTTCGACGGCACGTCCCGTTGCGCCAGACGCAGCGCGTATTCCACTGCGGCGGTGGTCGGTTGCAGGTGTTCGATCGGAATGTCGTTCGCCAGGACGTGGATGATCGTCGAGACGTTGCCGTGCACGCTCGCCTCGAGCAACTCCACGAGCTTGGGATCGGTGTCGAGCTGATCGATCTCCCGGGCCATCATGGCACTCAACTCGGAGACGATCTCAGACACGTTCTCCTGCAAGTTCTTCGCGATCACGGCGGCCTGCTCGAGCAGCTCGGACCCGGCCGCCGCGGGGACTCCGGCCAGCCGGTCACGCGCGGCGTCCCCCGCTGTCCACAGCGCACGCGACGATCGCGAGGCGGTCATCGTCGCGACCGTGCGTATCGCAACGCCGACTCGGCGGCGTGGTATCCGCACAACCCGTGGATACCGGCACCGGGTGGACTGGCCTGAGAGCAGATGTACACGCCCGGTACGCCGATCGCGTACGGATCGAGCGCGGCACGGGGTCGCAGGACCATCTGCAGGCCGTCGTTCGCTCCGCCGATGATGTCCCCACCCGCGAAGTTGGCGTTCGACGAGTGGAGTTGTTCGGTACTCGTGCCGGTCGTTGCCACGATCCGGTCGCGGAATCCCGGTGCGAATCTCTCGATCTGCGCGACGATCTGCTCGGTGGCATCGCCGTCGAAACCTCGAGGGACATGCGCGTACGCGTAGATCGGATTGATGCTGCCCGCACTGCGACCGGGATCGGCGATGTACTGCTGACCGAGCAGGACGAACGGCCGTGGGACCATCACACCGGCCGCTCGCTGTCGCTCGGTGTGGGCGATCTCCGCGAAACTCCCGCCGAGGTGTACTGTCCCGGCCCGCAGGCAGTCCGGATTCGACCACGGGATGTCCCCGTCGATCGCGAAGTCGACCTTGTACGCCGACGACCCGATCCGATAACGCCGGTACGCGCGGCGAATTCGAGCCGGCATCTCGTCACCGAAGATCGAGAGCACCTGCGCCGGGGACAGGTCCAGGAGTGTGATGTCCGCCCGCGGCAGGTCGGCACGCGAGCTCACCCGGACACCGGTCTCGATCTTGCCGCCCGAGTCCCGCAGTGCGCCGACGATTGCCGCGGTGATCGCTCCCGAACCGCCCTCGGCCACCGGCCATCCGTAACGGTGCCCGCTCGCGGCGATCATGAGCCCGAGTGACGCGGTGAGCGGACGGTCCAACCGGGAGAACAGGTGTGCCGCGATCCCGCCGTACAGCGCACGGGCACGCTCGGTACGGAACCAACGCGCGAGCACGGTGGCCGGCAGGATGGCCCGCGGGCCGAACGATGCGAGGCGAATCGGATGACCGGGAACGTGCACGACCGGGCGGAGCAGATCGTCGCCGAGATCGTCGAAATGCTCGGCCAGATCACCGAACATCGCCTGCCAGCGCGATCCGTCGGCGCCCAGTCCCGCCGCCGTGGCACCGATCGACCGGAACAGCAATCCGGCGTCGCCGGAATCGAGGGGGTGCGCGCAGTCGGCGTCGGGCCATTTCCACACCAGCCCGTACCGCTCGAGACCGACCTCCGCCCAGAAAGGCGATCCCACGCCCAGCGGATGGAACGCCGAACAGTGGTCGTGGATGACGCCCGGGACCGTCAGTTCGCCCGACCGGGCCCCACCACCGACGACCTCGGCCGCCTCCAGGACCTGCACGTCGACACCGTCTCGCGCCAGGTGCAGAGCGGCGGCGAGCCCGTTGGGCCCGCCGCCGACCACGACAGCTGTGGTCACTGCGGCGCCTGATCGGTCAGCCGGACCGGTGTCGCGCTGCGGTCATCGGAGCGCATCTTCGGTTCATGCACCACCTCAGGATCGGTGACGGCGCGGCGAGCGTCAACGTCGAGAGTCCAGTCGACCTGGAACGGGATGGGCCCGTTGGGCAGCCACGGTTGCTCGTTCACCGCGTCGACCACCCGGTAGGTCCCGGTCTCGATGACGCCCAGCGCCGCATCGATCACCTTGAACCGCTGCGTGCCCCGGTGGATCGGCTGGGACTCGATCCAGGCCACCGTGAACTCACCCGGCGCGAAGCCGCACCGCTTCTGCAGCGCCGCGATGAGCCGCTCGTCATGGAGATGCCCGTCTCCGAAGTTGAAGGCCACCAGCGAGTTACACGAGAACTCCGCCTCCCTCAGCGTGTAGGTGTCGATGTCCGACCCGAGATGACGGATCATCAGCGAGTACAGCGCGCGACCCTGGCTGTGCATCGAACGCCAGGCCAGCAGCTGGTGCATCACGACATCGGCCACCTCGGCCGGGTACGAGGCGAGGAGCTGGGTGCGGGTGTTCTTCGCCGGCCGCACGATGTGCTGGTCGAGCTTCTCCTCGGCACCGGGCGCGAAAGCCCACGTGGCCGACGCCCAGTTCCCCGCGTACTGGCGCATCGACGGCAGGAACGAGACCAGGTCCGGACGGAGGTTGCCGAGCACGGGGAAGAAGCAGAGCGCCGCGGCGATCAGCACCATCACCCACGGCATCGACGTGTCGGTCAGCGCGTAGCCGTCCCAGGCCGGGAAGCCGAGGAACAGGAACACCGAGGCGTACGCAAAGAGCAGGTTCCACTCGAGCGGAACGGCCAGTGGGAACGTCGACAGGATGAAGAAGTGGAAGCACACCATGAGGACGACCGCCGCCACGGTGAGCGACTTGCTCGACGAGAACAGCAACACCAGTGGGGTCACGACCTCGACAATGGTGCCCAGGACGTGTCCGACGCCGCCGGCCAGCTTCGACGGCCGCATGTCCTCGGGGAAGTCGCGATAGTGCGCCCGCTTGATCTTCTTGCTCGGCAACCACGGGGTGTTCGACAGCATCGGCGGGATCACCATCGAGAAGTGATGCCCCAGCTTGGAGATGCCGGCACCCACCCACACCGACACGATGAGCAATTTGAGCGCCAGGATCATGTCGACGAACGGGAGGACGCCGAAGAAGATCATCGCCGGGAGATACTGCTCAGAGCGAGCCGCGATGAAGATGACCTTGTCCCGCAGGCCGATCACGACGAACAGAGTGATGAGGGGGTACATCAGGACGGGGTTCACCAGTCCCTGGTTGTCGGCCACCACCGAGTCCAGCGAGTTCGACGCGATACCCGGGAGTGCGATCGCGACAGCAAGATTCGCAAGGATGAGCGCGTAGACCGCGATGTCGAACGCGGTGCGGGAGTCCCCCTTTGTGAAGGGCACCTTGCCGGGCCACGGTGGGAGCCGGATCGTCTGTGGCCGCAGCCAATACAGGAAGCCGCCGGTCATCGGTTTGAAATGTCCGGCCAGCGGCCCCCACGACCCTCCGATGCCCAGGACCTCCACCAGCACGGTCCACAAGACCAGCTTCTGATAGACGATCGGCTGGTTCCACCACTCGGTCACGTGCAGTGGGTTGAGTCCGGACGTCACCGTCGCGAGGACGATCCCGACACCGCCGTAGAAGACGAAGACTTTCATCAGATAGATCAGATGGACCATCTTCGGCGTGCCGAAGCCGTGATCGGCCCAGTGTGCTCCCAGCACGCGGATCCGATCGAAGAACGGCCGCTGGAGAAATGTCTCCGGATCCACCTGGGGAAAGTCTGGTTGTGTGAGTCCCATTGGTGCGCATTCCTTGTCGTGTGAATGGGTCGGTTGAGGTGTGGGTGGGTTGGGTGTGGGACCGGCATCGCCGGTCTCGGCGCGCGGGTCATCGGCTCGGCGTCCGCCGTGGGACGTCGAGATCGGGCCGAATCGGGGGATCAGATGGGCTGCGGACTGCGGAGACCGGACCGCAGCGCCGGTTTGTCGATCTTCCCGACCGGATTGCGTGGCAGTCGGTCCACGACGTGGATCGTGCTCGGCTGCTTGATTTTTGCCAATCGCCCGACGAGGTGGTCGGCCAGCTTCTCCGCGTCGACACCACGGTGTGGGTAGGCGACGACGAAGGCGACGGGCAACTCACCGTAGAGTTCGTCGGGTGCGCCCACGACCGCGCACTCGAGCACGTCGGGATGCGTCGCGAGCGCGTTCTCGATCTCCTTGGGATAGATGTTCTCCCCGCCGCGGATGATCAGGTCCTTGATGCGGTCCACCAGGGTGAGGTAGCCGTCCTCGTCGAGGCGGCCCACATCGCCGGTGTGCAGCCGGCCGCCGACGATGGTCGACGCGGTCGCCTCCGGTCGATTCAGGTAGCCGCGCATGACATTCGGACCACTGATGACGACTTCACCGATCTCACCCGTGGGTACCTCCGTGCCCTGTTCGTCGACGATGGCGATCCGCTGCCCCGGAAGCGCCGGGCCCACCGTCCCGAGTTTGCGTACTCCGACGACCGGATTGCAGGCCGACGCACAGGTGCCCTCGGTCAGGCCGTAACCCTCGACGACAGGTATCCCGAAGGCGCCCTCGACCCGGTCGAGCAGTTCTCTCGAGATCGGGGCGGCCCCGCAGACCGCGAACCGGAGAGACCCGGTGGCCTCGGCTGTCAGACCTTCCTGCGACACGAGGAGCGCGTAGATGGTCGGTACGGCGGAGAAGTATGTCGGGGTGAGCCGTGCGACGTCGTCGAAGAACCGTGACGGCGAGAACTTCCCGGTGATGCTGAGCTGTCCGCCCGCGAGCATCGGCGCCAGGAAGCTCACGCAGATGGCGTTCACGTGGAACAGCGGCAGCACCAGGAGGGCATGGTCGGCAGCGGTGAGACCGAAATGCGTGACCATGGTCGACGCCATGTAGTGCAGATTGTCGTGCGACAACCGGACACCCTTGGGCCTGCCCGTGGAACCGGAGGTGTAGATGAGCAAGGCGTCGTCGCCGGCGGCCGGTGACAGTGAGCCCCGCCAGTCCGCGCTCGGCGCCGTCGCCAGTTCCTCCACGTCGAACCGGGCACGGTCGGACCCCAGTTCTGCTGCGCGGGTCCCGATGACGACCCGTGCTCCCGAATCCGCCAGCTGGTACTCGGCTTCCTCCGGGGTGAATGCCGGGTTGACCGGAGTGGCGACCGCGCCGATCCGCCATGCCGCCATCAACGTGACCAGAAGTTCGATCCGGTTGGGCAGAAAGGTCGCCACGACGTCCCCGGGTCGAACGCCAGCACGGCCCAGTTGTTCGGCGACACCCTCGACGCGACGCGCGAAACCGGCGTAGTCCAGGGCGACCACGTCGTCGCGAACACACGGAGCGTCGGCGCGATGGGTCAGGTCCCATGCGAAGTACGTGCTGGTCACCGGGCTACCTCCGAAATCGTCGTGGTCGATGTGATCCAGAACACTATGAAATCGAGGGGCGAACGGAAACGGTCGCGGAGGCCAGACTTCGTCCGGACCTTTGTGCTCGGGGGACAATCCGACACCGGACGTCGTCGGTCCGGTCGAGCTCTGCGTGCGCGGGGTCCCGGTAGCGTGTGAGGTGCTCCGCGCAGGCCCTCGCGAGCGTTCGGCGAACCCGAGGCGGGCCACCGTTGCACGACGTCACCCGACCGCCGAGAAAGCACCATCCATGACCGCGCACGCCAACGGACCCTTACCGTCGAGACGGTCGCCGGACGACGGACGCGCGCTCGACGCGGTCACCGCCTTCGACGCCGGACTGTCCGACCAGGAGCGGCGGGTGCTGACCGAGCGCGTCTACGCTGCCAACCCTCGCACCCAGTCGGAGGTCGCCGACCTTCTCGGATTGTCCCGCGAACGAGTCACCCAGATCGATCGCTCCACACGACACCGCCTGCGCTCGTTGATCGACGCAGACCCGGCCCTCGCCGACCTGTCGGCGATGATCAACCGCCGGGCCGCTCCGGTCGCGGACGCCGCTGCGCTCATGGCCGACTCGACGCTCGCCGGGACTCCGGTGGGCGGCGTCGAGGCCCCGTGCTGGCGGGTGGTGGCCGCGGCGTCGGGTCTGCGCACGAGCGAGAACTGGATCATCCGGGGCAGCCTGCGCTCGGTCGCCGAGTTCACGAAGTCGGCGGTCGAGGCGGCGGCGCGCCCCGGCGAGGCGGCTTCGATCATCTCCATCGCGGATCACCTGTTCCTGTCCGGAGATTCGGCCGCACGGTGGCTACTGCGGGCGGGATACGAACTACTCGACGGCCACGCGATCGCCGCCCGGTCGACGACGGGCGAGATCGTCGTCGCAGCGCTCTCGATCCGCGGCGCGCCGTTGACCTTCGACGACATCATCGACGCGACTTCGGCGATCCCGCGTGCCCACAACAGTATTCGAAACGCGCTCGCCTCGGACGAGCGTATCGTCAGAACCGACCGCACCCGCTACGGCCTTGCCAAATGGGGCCTTCCACGATACGAGCCGGTCCATCTGCAGATCGATGCGATTCTCTCCGACCGTGACGGGGCCGTGCCCCTCGACGACGTCATCGCGACGATCCGCGGTCGTCACGACGTCAGCGAGGCCACAATCCGTGCGTATGCCGGTGCCGGCGAATTCCAGATCCGCGACGGCATCGTCACCCGACGCGAACGACCACATCGGCCGCGGCGGACGCCGGGACGAACGCGCGGACTGTACCGCGAAGACGACGTCGTGCACTGGTCGACGACGATCACTCCCGCGCAGTGTCGCGGAACGGGTTTCAACATACCCAGCGCACTCGCCGGCCTTCTCGGCATCGGCCCCGGTTCACCGGTCACACTCGAGACCGAGCTGGGCACACAGGCTTTCACGTGGGCATCGGTTCAGGCACGGACCGGCTCGATCAAGCGGTTCATCGATGAGCTCGAACTGGAACCGGGTACGCCCGTGTTCCTCGACTTCGGGCCGCACACCTTCGCCGTTCGACGGGCCGAGCACGCAACCGCGTCGTCCGCCGCGGACATCCTGACCCGGATCGGGCGGCGACCGACCCGGCTCACCAGAACCCGACTCCTCCAGGTGCTCGCCGAATCACTGTGGTTGCCATCGCAATCCGGAATCAACGACGTCGTCGAGCTCCTCCGCAGGCGTCGCGAGACCGACCTCTCGGACCGGGTCGCGGGCGCACTGCGCTGAGTATCGGGCATCGGTCAGCGAGTGCTCGGGGCACCCCAGTGGGGCTCGCCGTACGGGGCGTCGACCGCGACGCATGCGCCGGCCGACGCGCAGGCGAGGATCCGGACCATGGTGTCGCGAGTACCGAGATCGCCTTCGAAAGACACATACTCGCCACGACGCAGCCCGACGTCCGCCACCATCCGCTCCGCTTCGGCGATGAGTTGGCCTGTGGCGGCTTGTGGTCCGTGTCCGAGGTCGACGAGGCCGCCCTCGTTCCGGAGCATGTCCGCCGTCCGGAGTGCAGCGAGGACGAACTCGTCGCCGACGCGGTACATCTGACGACAGTGGCTCCGGGGCACGGCGGCTTCGACCAGATCCTCGACCTCGCTGCATTGATCGACATGAGCGAGCACGAAACCGATCTCGCACGAATGTGCCGGTTCGCTCGATGGGCCGAGGACGATCGGAACCGTGACGGCGTCGACCTCCAGCAAGGAATGCCAGGCGAGCACGAACTCCCAGCCGGTGCGGATCACGAGACCCACCCGACTGCCCGCGCGGACCCCGCAGGAGACCAGCTGCTCGGCCATCCATTCCACGGACTCGTAGAACCGTTCGAAGTCGATGACGGCGTCACCGGTGTTCACCGCGGGCAGCGAGCCATGGGTGTCGTGGGCGCCGCTCAGCAGCGAACATGACGCCGACGTCTGACTCACACATCCCCGTATGCGTAGCGAGTTCGACTGCCGTGCAGCCGAACTCGTAGAAATCGCGGGCGACTCCGCCGTCTCGCACCGGCATGAGACCCTCGCCTTGCGGAGGTTAGGCTACCTTTACCAGGCGGGTCGGTGTCAACCCCCTACATAGTTTTTCACTCATCTCATATTTAGGGTACGTTCACCTACGATCCCACCCTGCCGCAATGTCGGGCCTCCCCCTGCGATGAGTCCCGACGCGCATGCGACACCCCGTTTCCGAACGGGTAGATGACACGAGGAGAGCACGAGATGACACAACGAACCCTGCGGGCCGTCGGACTGTCCGCACTCATCGGCGGATCGGTCACTGCCGCGCTGCTGGCCGGCGCCGCGTCGGCGGGTGCAGATGCATTCGTCCGGCTTCCGGGCGGCACCGCGAAAGGTGAGGGCATCCAGATCGTCCGGTCCGAGGAGAGCGCGCGGGTCTCGGCGTCGATGGCCGCCAACGGGGTGTCCAGGACCACCTGGGTCAGCGGCCAGATCACCTTGTACGCACCGAATCTCAAACCCGCGAAGGCAGGACCGGGCGTCGGCGCGGCCGGCGAGACAACCCTGCCCGGAAGCAACGGAACCGCCACGAACGGCGCCGCCGCCACCCTCTCCACCGGCTACATCATCGGGTGCCAGGTGAACATCAAGGGCCTCCAGGGCGGTCTGTCCGGATCGTTGACCCCGACCGCCCCCTCCCTGTCGGGGACCCTGACCGTCCCGCTGGCCGCCGGCGACGTCACGTTCGTGGTGTTGAACACCAAGAACATCGAGAAGGCCGGTACTTATCACCTCGGTTACGACGACGCGCAGATCGACGTGCAGAACTGCGGCGGTTACGCCCAGGCGCGAGCATTCACCACGATCGAGACCACCGGCGAGGTGCACCAGAAGGTGAACCTCTACGGCAAGCCGTTCTCCATCGGCTGACCGCGAACCCGTTGCCCACCACCATGACCCGCCGAATCGGAGCTCCCATGACCGTCACCAAGCGCCGCACCACGCGCACCCGGATCATCGCGTCCACGACCGCAGTCGCCTGCGCGGCACTGATACCCGTCCTCGATGCCGCACCCGCACACGCCGACACCACCGTCCAACTCCCCGGGCAATCCGTCACGAAGAAGTTGAAAGACGGTACGACGGTGACCATCACGCGCAGCAAAGAGTCCGCGCGGATCACCCCGTCGATGGGCGCCACGCCCCTGCACCGCAACGCCTGGGTGTCCGGCAAGTATGTGGTGACCACCTCCGACCCGGCCGCGAAGATCGGTGTCGGCGCCGGCTACATCGTCGGCTGCCAGCTGACGCTGGGCGGTAACTCGAACAGCAGGGCCGGCGCGACCGCACCCAACTTCGACCTCCAGAGCGCGACCACGACGGCCGAGACCGGCGCCGGCGTGACCATCGGGCCCGGCCAGGCGGTCAACTACGTCATCAACGACCGTGAATACAAAGACGCGTTCGGTGCGGCCGGCCACTCGTCGTCGATAAGCTTCTCCGGCGGCAAGGGCACGCTGGCGTACACCAACGAGACCATGATGGTGAACGGCTGCGCCGGTTACGCGCAGGCCCGGTCGTACGCCAAGGTGAGCATCACCACCGACAACGTGTCGCAGTCGATCGCCGTGTACGGAAAGCCGTTCAGCATGGGCTGACCGACCACCGCTCCCAGAGATGCGAAATGGCCCCCCACCCGTGAGGATGGGGGGCCATTTCTGGCGGTGGCGGAGGGATTTGAACCCTCGGTACGGGGTTACCGCACACAGCATTTCGAGTGCTGCACCTTCGGCCGCTCGGACACGCCACCGCCGAAGACTGTACCGCAGACCCGCGGTCAGACTTAAATCGGCTGCTCAGGCGGGCTTCGTCGAGCGGCCGGCTGCACTAGTGGCCGGTCAGCGTGTCCTTGACGTCGTCGATCTTGCCCTTGACGGCGTCGGCGGCGTCGGTGATCTTCTGCTTGCCCTCGGCCTGCGCCTGGTCGCCCTTGCCCTCGTTCTTGAGGTCCTGATCGTCGGTGAGGCTGCCGGCAGCTTCCTTGCCGCGACCCTTGAGCTCTTCGGCCTTGTTCTTGGCGTCGTCCGTGGTTCCCATGAAGCCTCCTCGGTGAGGTTCGGCGCGGCCGGGTGCCGTCCGATGTGGAAGAACTCGGCGACGACCGACGCGCCGGCTGCTCGACACTGGCGCCGCCTGGGGAGCGGACTCCCGCATCCCACCGTGCCACAGGTGTGCACTGAGCTGCATGACCGCAGGTCAGCGACCTGTCAGCGGCTGTTGAACTTCTGGGACACCTCGTTGATCTTGTCCTTGGCGGTACTGAACGCCTCTTGGACCTTCTCGTTCTCGGCGAGATCGTTGAGCTTGTCCTTGGCGGTGCCCAGCGCGTCCTGGACCTGCTTGCTCTCGACGAACTCGTCGATCTTGTCGCGCGCGGTACCCAGCGCCTCCTGGACCTTGCCGCTCTCGGCGAACTCGTTGATCTTGGCCTTGGCGGTGTCGAAGGCCGCGGTCACCTTGTCGGACGGATCGGTCATGATTACTCCTCGCGGATCGGGGATGCTGACGTCCAATCTGCCAGGACCGCCCGCCACCGACCACCGGTCTGCACCCTGAGATCTCACCGATCTTGAGTCCTCACGACCCCGAGATGACGACGGTCACGGGTGTCGTCGGGTGGCGAAGAAGTCGACCATGAGTGCGCGGCACTCGGCTTCGAGGACGCCGCCCTTCACCTGGGGGCGATGTGACAGCCGTGGATCGCGGACGACGTCCCACAGCGAACCGACGGCACCGGTCTTGGGCTCCCACGCCCCGAAGACGACGGCGTCGACCCGGGACAGCGTGATCGCTCCGGCACACATGGTGCACGGTTCGACGGTCACCGCGATAGTGCATCCCGGGAGCCGCCATCCATCACCGAACGCCCGCGCCGCGGCACGCAGCGCAAGCACCTCGGCGTGGGCCGTCGGATCGGAATCGGCCTCGCGACGGTTGGCGGCGCGGGCCAGTTCGACGCCCTCGGGGTCGAACACGACTGCCCCGATGGGTACGTCGTCGGTCCCCGACAGTGCCGCCGCGTCGAGCGCGGACCGGACCATGGCCTCCCAGGCGGGCGCACTCATCGCGCGGCTTCGTGCGGGCTCAGTGGCCGAGGGAGTCGAGAACCTTGCCCAGCTCGTCGGCGAAACCGAGCCGCGCCGCGATCATGCCGAGCTGTTCGTCGGCATACAGATCGGTGTCCCCGACGATGATGCTCATGACCGCGTCGGGCAGTCCCAGGTCGGCGAGCAACCCGAGGTCCCCTTCCTCCCACGGATCGATCTGATCGAGCTCGTCCGGATCGATGTCGGGGACCTCGATGTTGAGGGCGTCCAATGCGTCGACCGCGATGTCGTAGTCGACGGAGGCGGTCGCGTCGGAGATCAGCAGACGCGCCCCGGTCGGCGACGGCCGGACGATGATGAAGAACTCGTCGTCGACGTCGAGGAGTCCGAAGACCGCGCCCGCCGAACGCAGCTCACGCAACTGGGTCTCGGCGTCCTCGAGATCGGAGAGCGCCGACGGTTTCATCGCGGTGACCTTCCAACCGCTCTCGTCGCGGACGACCGCCACGGCGAAACCGTCGATGTCGTCGTCCACGTCCTGCGCGTTCGACCCCGACTTCCCAAATCCGGCACCGGCCATGCGACAAACCGTAGCCCCTATCACCGGTACTCCCAAGTCCCGGTTCACCGGGCATGACCGGTATGGGAACGTGTCAGGGTGACTGCCGCGCCGTCGTCCCCCGCTGTCGCCCTTCCCACGCCGGTCTGTGTGCTGGGTCTCGGCCTGATCGGCGGCTCGCTGCTGCGGGCCCTGCACGACGCCGGGCACGAGGCGTTCGGCTACAACCGGTCGGCCACGACCGTCGATGCGGCCATCGGCGACGGTTATGACGCGTCCGCGGATCTCGTTGCGATACTCGAGCGTGCGGCGTCGTCGGACGCGCTGCTCGTGCTCGCGACACCGGTGACGACGATCGGCCCCCTGGTGACGGCCATCGCCGAGAACGCGCCCGGGCTCCTGGTCACCGACGTGATCAGCGTCAAGCAGGAAGTCGAGCGCCTACTCGCCGATCTGCATCCCGGAGGTCGATACGTCGGCGGGCATCCGATGGCCGGGACCAGTTCGTCGGGTTGGGCGGCAACCGACGCCACCCTCTTCGACGGGGCGATGTGGGCGGTCACCACCACCGACCACACCCCGGCCGACGACTGGCTCACGGTGGCCGCGCTGGCCGTGACGGTCGGCTCGCGAGTGGTGCCGGTCGCACCCGACGCGCACGATCGGGCGGTCGCCGCGATCTCGCATCTGCCACACCTGACCGCCGCGGCCACGGCCGCCGTCGGGGCCGGTGAGAGCGACCTCGCCCTACGCCTGGCCGCCGGCAGCTTCCGTGACGGCACCCGGGTCGCCGGCACCGCACCCGCCCTGCAACGCGCGATGATCGAGGCCAACGGCATCGCCGTGCTCAACGTCCTCAGCGAGACGATCGACCGCCTCACCGCCGTGCGCGACGAACTCCGCGACCACGGAACCGCCGAAGTGCTGGTCGACGACGGGCACCGCGCGCGAAAGGCGTACGAGCAACTGCATTCCGGCGCCGCGGAGGTCATCTCCGGGGTGACGGTCGGCGACGACGGCTGGCAGCAGGAACTACGCCGGCAGGCCCATCAGGGCCGGGTGTGGGTGGGCTGACCGCCGCGCACCTCAGGGATCAAGAGTTGTGCCGTTGCGCTTCTTTCGTTTCAGACCCGGCGTGCGAGGCCTGGGTAGTCGACGACGAAGTTGTTCTCGTCGACGGTGATGGTGGTCGTCGCCAACGGCGACACCACACGGAATCCGTCCGTGCCCGGGGTGTACGACATCGTCGCCGGCTTCACGTCTCCGCTGGGCAGGTACATGTAGGCGACGGGGATCTCGACCGCTCCGGGAGTCGACGCCGAGAGGGCACGTCGCCGGATCGGCAAGGCGTTGAACATCGGTGACAGTGCGAGGTCCACGTCTTCGGCGCCGTCGAAGTCCGAGCGGGTGGTCTCACCGTCTGGACGACGGATCAGCCACGTGCCCTCGTCGTCGCGCGTGATGCCGAACTGCGTCTCACCGTCAGTGCGTACCAGGTGAACGGTGAGCCGCTTGACCACACCGGCATCGGTGGTCTGCAGTTCGTACGACGCGGAGAACGCCTCGTGGTCGGCGGTCGCCGCGGCGATGATCCGTCCATAGGCCTTGAGTCGTGCGCCGGACACGACCAGGCGGACCTGTTCCAGTCGATCGGTGTCTTCGCCTCGCCACGTGAGCATCGTCTTGAACTCGTCGTTGGTGGCGGAGGACTGACCGCTGTCAGGGGCTGTCTGCGGAGAACTCACGTGACCACGGTAGCGAGCAACCGCCCCGATCACACATCGGACGACCTGGTCACCCGACCGATCACCCCGCCCGGGGCCCTGAAGACGTGACCGTTCAGGCGATACAGGACGCGGTTCGGCGGGTCGATGACGGCGTCACGGTGTCTTCGACCACCACCTCGCCCGCCACCGTGATCGAGCAACTCACCGAGCTGCCCGTTCCGGCGATGACCAGGAGGCGCAGCGGGTTGACCCCGCCGGTGAACTGGACGGTCCACGGATTCGTCGGGGCGAACTCCGAGCGCAGGCCGTTGTCGTCGACGTAGAGGATGGTGGCCTGCCCGTCGATGGTCGCCTCGTAGGTCACCGGTTTGTTCTGCGGATCGATGCGCTCACCAGGTTGGCCCGGAAGCTGCTGTCCCGGGTCGGGCGGGGTGAGGCTGGGTGGTTCGAAGGTGCGTGGGATCGGCATGGTGTCGGTGACCGTCGGCGAGTCGGCGAAGCGGTCCTGCGGTGCCTCCTCCCGCAGCCCGAGGAACCCGACGAAAGCCACCACGAGCAGCACCACCACGCCCAGGGTCAGGATGAGGGTCGCGGTGGGCACCTTGTGGATGCGTGAACCCGGTCGGCCGTCGGCGCTTTCGGCCTCCCGCTCGGCGGCCGCGACGCGTTCGGCCTCGGCACGCTCGGCGCGCTCGGCCACGGTGAGCTCGGTGTTGGTCGGCTGGCCGGGGCGGAACATCGGGGTCCCGTCCGCGGCGTACCCGAGCGGCGGATAGAGCTGCGGTGCGACGGGTTGCCCGTAGAGATCGCGAGGCGACCCGCCGGTCTGGCTGCCGCCTCCGTCGCGGCGTCGAGGGTCGTGAGCGCCGGGGTTCGGCCCCCCGTACGGCTGTCCCATCGTCGGCCTCCGGTCGGATTCTCAAGCGTCGTCGTCGACGCGGCGCGGCCTCAACCGAAACCGTCGATTCGGCTCGACGTCGCGCGTCATTCCCTCTCCGACCTTACGGCGCTACGTCGGGAGCTCACGTCGACGATCGGAAAACCGCAGGTCATGGCGATGCCGCGACGACAGCGAACCAGTCGGTCGAATGAGCCCGAACATCAATGACGGAGACGGGGAAACCGTGGCCGCGCTGCCGCCCCACCCCCGTGCCCCTCGGGGGCGGCAGCCCCCTGACAGGCCCCACCGAAAAGAGTTCACCGTAGTGAACTGAAAGTACCTTCACATACAGCACCGCGGGCTGCAACAGCTGCGCGGCCGCCTGCAGCAAGTGATATCGGGGTCCGTTTCACCTGCGCGCCCGCCGATCTCTGCCCCTTTCACCATAAGCCCTGCACAGGGGCTTGCCGCAAGACCCCCCACGCGGTGCAGAATCGCTGTCTCACCTGCCACGACCACCCCGCCGCCTGCCGATTCGGAGTCATCTCTGTGCCCCCAGTCCCCGAGACCCCGATCCCCGGAACCTCAGTCCCCGACGACGCGACGTCAACGACCACCGCGGTGTTCGCCCTCCCCGACAGCCTGTCCCCGAAGAACGATCCGGCCCTCGTCGCCGACGACACCCGACACTTCGCCTCGATCACCACGAACCTGCGACGCACCTTGGCCGACGCCGACGAGCGCCTGCAGCAGCTTCGGCGCGAGGCCGGTGGCAGGGGTCGCCGGGCCGTCGACCGCGACATGGAGATCCACCAGCTCGGCGCACGCATCCGATCGCTGCGGCGGTTCGGCCTCGACCTGTGCCTGGGTCGGCTGGTCCGCGACGACGGGGAGATCCTCTACATCGGCCGGCTCGGGTTGACCGATGCCGCCGGCGAGACCCTGCTCGTCGACTGGCGCACCCCGCTGGCCGCGCCGTTCTTCGCCGCCACCCGCCGCGACCCGATGGGACTGGTGAGCCGACGCCGCTACCGCTGGACCCACGGCCGGATCACCGACTACTGGGACGAGGTCTTCGTCGACGACCCCGCGGTGCTCACCTCGCACGCGGCGCTCGACGAGCAGTCCGCGTTCCTCGCCGACCTCGGCGCCAGTCGTTCCCCGCGCATGCGAGATGTCCTGGGCACCATCGCCACCGATCAGGACGCGATCATCCGAGCCGACTCGCACGGGACCCTCGTCGTCGACGGCGGGCCGGGAACCGGCAAGACCGTCGTCGCGCTGCATCGTGCCGCCTACCTCGTCTACGCCGATCCGCGCCTCGCCGGTCATCGGGGCGGGTTGCTCGTCGTCGGACCTCATCGGCCGTACCTCGCCTACGTCGCCGATGTGCTGCCGAGCCTCGGGGAGGAGAGCGTCCAGACGTGCACCCTCGCCGATCTCGTCGTCGAAGGTGATTCGGCGACAACCGAAGCCGACGTCGACGTGGCACGGTTGAAGTCGTCGGCCCGGATGGTCGAGGCGGTCGAGCCGGCGGTCAAGTTCTACGAACAACCGCCGACGACGCCGTTCGTGGTCGAAACACCCTGGACGGAAACGACTCTGACCGCCGGCGACTGGGCGGACGCCTTCGACGCAGCCGAGCGCGGAACCGCACACAACGAGGCGCGGGACGAGGTGTGGGAAGAACTGGTGTCGATCATCGCGTCGCGACACGACGACGACGTGCCCCAGCACGCGCTGCGTCGTGCGTTGGCGGCGAATGACGAACTCGCGGCGGCCTTCTCGCGGGCATGGCCGATCCTGGACGCCACCGAGATCGTCGGTGACCTGTGGTCGGTGCCGGCCTTCCTCCGCATGTGTGCGCCGTGGCTGTCGCCCGGCGAGGTACGCGCACTCCAGCGCAGCGTCCCCGACGCCTGGACCGATGCCGACCTGCCGATCCTCGACCGCGCCCACCGCCGGATCGGGGACCCGGCAGCGTCGGCCCGACGTCGCCGGCAGCGCACGGACCTGGCGAGGGAACGCGAGCGGATCGACCAGGTGGTCGACGATCTTATCGCCGCCGAGGTCCACGACGACGGCGAGGGACTCATGACGATGCTCCGGCACGAGAACCTGCGCCACAACCTCGGGGACGGGTCCGTGAGCGAGACCGCCCGCTCACTGTCCGGGCCGTTCGCGCACATCGTCGTCGACGAAGCGCAGGAACTCACCGACGCCCAGTGGCAGATGCTGATCGACCGTTGCCCGTCGAAGAGCTTCACCGTCGTCGGCGACCGCGCGCAAGCACGACGCGGATTCCCCGAGTCGTGGGCAGAGCGACTTCGGCGGGTCGGTCTGCGCGACGTCACCTCGGCGGGACTCACGATCAACTACCGGACCCCGGAAGAGATCATGGATGCGGCCGCCCCCGTCATCCGCGCGGCGCTCCCCGACGCGAACGTGCCGACTTCGGTTCGGCGCGCGGGCATTCCGGTCACCTACGGCGACCGCGCGGACCTCGACACCGTGGTCGACGACTGGATCTCGACCCATCGAGACGGAATCGCCTGTGTGATCGGCGAACCCGGCTTCGCCGGGACCGACCGCGTGCGGTCGCTCACCCCCACCCTCGCCAAGGGGCTCGAGTTCGACCTCGTGGTGCTCGTCGACCCCGACGCCTTCGGCGCGGGCACCGAAGGCGCGGTCGACCGCTACGTGTCGATGACCCGGGCGACTCAGCAGTTGGTGATCCTCCGCACGTAGACCCCACCACCGATTGGGGTAGTGCCGTACTCGTGTCGACGTCCCGGACGCCGGCGAGGATGGAAGACAGCACCGGCACCTCGTCCACCCACCCAGGGTTCCGGTGCACACAGAAGAGGCCCGTCACCGGGATCGGTGACGGGCCTCTGTGGTGCGCCCGTAGGGATTCGAACCCCAGACTTTCTGCACGCGGCGCTACCCCCGAGCCGCAACCGCCTGCTTCGCCGCCTCGACCAAATGTTCCGCAGCGCGATTCATCTTCTTCAACTCTGCGGAGCTCAGGTCCTGATGTGTGTAAGCAACCTTGTTCTTCAAATTGAGCAGCGTATTCAGATGCCGTTCGGATCCGCTGTCCGCTCGCCGGAGCAGGGCAACAGCCTCACTGTGGTTGCCGGTGTTCGAGTGCGTACCGAGGCGCACGCAGCAGATCGCGTCCGCGGCAGCGATACCCGCATCGACGTACAAGTCGCCGGCAGCGTTGGGCATTTCGTCGACGAGAAGTTCTGCGGCGTCGAAAAATTCGTTCGCCTTCGACAGACGCCCCGCGGTGACCCCGGAGTCACAGTTCCGCTGTCCGGCCATCAAGGCCTCCTCACCGAACGCAGCTGCGCGTTGAACCAGGACCGTGTCCCCGCGACGGTCAGGCCCTGCTTCGACACGTCGTCGAACACAGCCTCACCGGCAGAGGCCGCGGCATGAAACTCCTGCTCGGCGTACTCGACAATCCGGCCGTCGTTACCGGTCCACGCGGTGATCAGTCGAGCGAGTTCGGTCACCCGTTGTTCCCACAAGTCGTCCCCGTCGTCGGAGGAATCAGGGCCCCGCACCAGGAACAAATCGATGTCGCTGTCGAGCGCCATCCGCCCCGTGGCGGCCGAACCGAACACGGCGGCGTAACGCAGCGTGCTCCCCCAGCTGCTCAGGTGTTGTTCGAGTCGGCGCAGAAAAGTCGAGTTCAGGCGCGATACCGCCATGATTGCGTCAGCCGCTAGATGCTCGGTGTTGAGACGGTAAGTGTGGGTCCTACCCACCTCGTCATGCAGCACCACGCCCTGTTTGGTGAGGCGGTTGAGGACCTTGCGAATTCCTTCTCCCGACGCAGAGGTGAGAATGCGCTGGACCTGAGTGATCGTGAATGTTTCGTCTGCACTCGCAAGGACATCGAGCACGTCGCCGTCCAGGGTCGGCGTCACCGTCGCGAACGGCTTGTGGAGCTGCATCTCCGACTCCCCTCCAACTAAAGTTAGACTATCGCAACTATAGTTGGGGATCAGCATCTCGTGGTGAGAAGACGAAACAAAACGCCAGGCGAGACATGGTCTCGCCTGGCGATTCTCTGTGCGCCCGTAGGGATTCGAACCCCAAACCTTCTGATCCGTAGTCAGATGCTCTATCCGTTGAGCTACGGGCGCGTGCTATTCAGTTGTACCGCCGTCGGCCGACTGCGGTGGCGGAGGCGAGAGGATTTGAACCTCCGGTCCCGTTTTAGCGAGACAACTCATTAGCAGTGAGTCCCATTCGGCCGCTCTGGCACGCCTCCTTGGCGGAGTCCTTTCGAACTGCCGAGTCGAAAGGTTACACACCCTTCGCGTCCACAAGCAAACCGGTTGGTCAGAGCCGGTTTCTGCCTCATCTGGGTCGCAGCCTACATTGGTCGGGTGAGCCTGCGAATCCGCCCCGACCTGGACGACCTTCCCGTGTACGTGCCGGGCAAGACGTTTCCGGGAGCGGTGAAACTCGCCAGCAACGAGGTCACCGAGGGCCCGCTGCCGAGCGTCGTCGAGGCCATCGGCGCAGCGGCCGCAGCCGTGAACCGCTACCCCGACAACGGGATGGTCGAGCTGACCGCGGCGCTGGCCAAGAGTCTCGGGGTCACCGAAGACGAGGTCCAGGTGGGATGCGGGTCGGTCATCCTCTGCCAGAACCTCATCCTCGTCACCAGCGGACCGGGCGACGAGGTGGTCTTCGGGTGGCGGTCCTTCGAGACCTATCCCCTGGCGACGCGCGTCGCGGGCGCGACACCGGTCCAGGTCCCGCTCACCGGCGATCTGACCTACGACCTGCGCGCGATGGCCGACGCGGTCACCGACCGCACGCGGCTGATCTTCGTGTGCAATCCGAACAACCCGACCGGGACCGTGGTCGAGGCAGCCGACCTGCGGGAGTTCCTGCAGAGCGTGCCGTCCGACGTCATCGTCGCGCTCGACGAGGCGTACTTCGAGTACCTGCGCCTGCCGTCGAGTCAGGCGTACGACGCACTCGAACTCCGACGCGAGTTCCGCAACCTCGTGGTGCTGCGCACCTTCTCGAAGGCGTACGGGCTGGCCGGGCTGCGCGTGGGCTACGCGATCGCCGATCCGGAGGTCATCACCGCCCTCGGCAAGGTTCACGTGCCGTTCTCGGTCAGCAGCGTCGCCCAGGCCGCCGCGCTCGCCAGCCTCGACGCCGGCGACCAGTTGCTGGCCCGCACCGACGCGGTCGTCGCCGAACGTGCCCGCGTCACCGCACGATTGCGCGACGCGGGCTACCGGGTCCCCGATTCGCAGGCCAACTTCGTGTGGCTCGACCTGGGAGCGGCGTCGATGGACTTCGCGCGCTCCTGCGTCGACGCCGGGGTGGTGGTCCGCCCGTTCGACGGCGACGGCGTGCGGGTGACCGTCACCAACGCCGCCGAGGACGACGTGTTCCTGCGGTTCGCCGAGAGCTGGGACGGTCCCCGGAGCTGATCCTGGACCGCGAGCCGACCGAGCTGGTCAGAGCCCCCGGCCGATGGTCGGCCACAGGGCCGCGAGGTCGCGCTCCCAGTACGCCCACGTGTGGGTTCCGATGAGGCGGAAACCGTCGGTGTAGGGCACCCCCGCGGCACGCATCGTGATGGCGAACTCGAGCGAACAGCGGTAGGCACCCAGTTCGAGCGCCGACGAGGATGCCGTGACGACGTCGCGCGGCCCCTCGTCCGGCTCAATCTGACGCTGGAGGTCGAGGGGGCCGATGGCGCCGGAGCCGGCAGCGATGAAGATGTTCTTTCCGCGCAACCGGTCGAGATGAAGACTCGGGTCGTGTGCGCGCCAGCCCGCGGAGCCGAACGGGCCCCACATGTTGGTGGCGTCGCCGCCGTCGCGACCGACCGTCGTACGGACGTAGGCCTCGTTGACCGGACCGGACACCGGCGGGCAGCCGCTGAGCGAGGCGACGCCGGTGTACATCTCCGGGTGCCGGATGGCCAGGGAGAACGCGGCCTGCCCACCCATCGACAGCCCGATGACCGCGTTGCGGCCGTTGCCGTCGAACCGTTCGTCGATCAGCGGCGGCAGCTCCTTGGTGAGGAACGTCTCCCACATCGGCTTGCCGAGCGCGGCGTCCTTCTTCTGCCAGTCGGTGTAGAAGGTGCCCTTTCCTCCGGTGGGGAGTACGACGTTGACGTTCTTGTCGGCGAAGAAGCGTCCGGCGCGACCCTTCGTGATCCAGTCGCTGACCTCGCCCTCGGCGCCGGCGCCGTCGAGCATGTAGACCGTCGACCGCGGCGTCGGGCCGCCGACCGGGGTGAGGACCGACAGCTTGATACGCTCGTTCATCGCCGGTGAGAAGACCCAGATGTCGGTACGCAGCGCACTCAGCTTCTCGGACTTGGCGATGCGCGCCACCTGTTTGGGAGCGGCGTCGGCGATGGCCGGGGTCGACAGAATCCCCACCATCAGGCACACCAGACCCGCGATCAATCGCCTCGACATCTCGCCAACTCCCTCACCGACAATCCCCCCGGAGTGCACCCGGGACCTCGTCGTGTCACCACGTGCGAGTCCGCGCCGACCGGATCGGTCCGACGCGGACATCTAGACTCACAGACTACCCGGCGTTCAGCCGAGTGGAAGGTCGTGACCACGGCATCTCACGGGCACCGGGACCTTCGAGGAAAGTCGACGATGCCCACTTCACATTCTGTTCACCACGCGCGTTCCGAGCGGAACGAGCCACCGCCGACCTCGGGACTCGGTCCGAACGACTTCGCCTTCGTCGCCGAGGTCGGGGTGCGCTGGTCGGACATGGATGCGTTCGGTCACATCAACCACGCGCGGATGGTGACGCTGATGGAGGAGGCGCGCATCGCGTGGCTGTTGAGCGCCGGCGAGGACTACGCCCCGCTGATCACCAGCGCGATGATCGTGCACGTCGACATCCGATACCAGGCCCAGCTGCGTCACGACGACTCGCCGCTGCGAATCGGGATGTGGATCAAGGGTTTCCGTTCAGTGGACTTCACCATCGGTTACGAGATCCGGAGTGTCGGAGCAGATTCCGACAGTCGTCCGGCGTGTGTCGCAAGCACGCAGATGGCCGTCGTCGACATCGAGAAGCACACCCTGCGGCGGCTGTCCCCCACCGAGAAGGACTACCTCAGCACGTGGTCACGACGGCTCGTAGCGAGCGGGTAACTCGCGCGGCACCGCCGGCGAGATCCGCGCGATGTTGCCCTGCAACACATCCCGATAGATGCGCAACTGCTCTTCGCCGCTGCGGACCTGTTCGGTGAGCCGTTTCGCGTTGTCGACGGAGATCTCGCGGTCGCCCGACCGCGCGATCAACGCGTCGATGCGGTCGTCCAGGGTCGCCGCTTTGTTGTACTCGGCGAGGACCTGCAGCTCGACGGCCGCGGATTCGACGACATGCGCGACCTCGCCGAGCGCCTGGACACGGTCGATGAGTTCGGTCCACACCGGTCGCAGTGTCGTCTCACGCTGATCGATCTGCGCGGCGAAGGTGCGGTCGAAGCCGCCGTTGCGCTTGGCCCGGTCGAGGTCGATGCGTACCGCCCGCAACGCGATGACGTCGGCGGCGATCTCGGCGACCTCGGCGTGCAGGTTCACCTGGGTGCGCTGGACCTCGAAGTGGTCGGAGCGCCAGGCGGGGTTGCCGAGGATGCGGTCGTAGTAGTGACCGGTGATGAACAGCAGCGTCTCGTAGCCGTCGACGAAGGCCGCGGCGCGGGGGGCGCCGGTCTGAGTCGCTCCGCCCGGTGTCTCGCGCACGCCCGACAGGAACTGGTCTGCCCACTGCCCCGCCTGCGAGTTGCCCGACTTCGCGGCGACCTGCCCCACCACGCCGGCGATCCGGTCGAACGCGGCGGTGCCGGCGCGACGGACATAGCTCGACGCGTTGACGTTGGGGGTCGGAGTGCACAGCAGCCCGGCGAACAACCGGTCTCGTTCCTCGATCTCGAGATAGACGTTCTCCCGCCGCTCGCGTCGGATCGCCCGGGTCCCCGACGCGAACACACCCTTACCGGCGACGATCTGCTTGCGTGCGTCCTCGCGGCGTCGTTGCAGGCCGTTGAGCCGGTTGCGCATCACGGCCGCGACCACACCGGGCACCACCGGGCTCGACAACTGGTGTTCGATCTGGACGATCGCGCGCTGCAAGCGGCGCAGATCGCCGAAACCCGCGGACATGGACGGCATCGGCCGACCGGTGGAGATCCGGCGCACCACGATGGCACGACCACCCGGGGTGAGGTATCCGGAGGCGATGAGCAGCGCCGCGGTGTCCGACAGTTCGCGCCGCTCGCCCGGTACCGCCGAACGATCGCACCACTCGCGGATCTGTTCGCTCGTGCGCGCGGGCATCAAGCGATGTCCGCGGGAACTGCTGTCGACCATGCCGCCGCCTTACCTGGAGATCGGTGTCCGCGCCCGTCCACAGACACCGATTTCGATGCTACCCGCGGGCGACGACCACCCGGTGTGGTCGACGTCTCGCCTGCCTGTCGCACCGACGGAACACCCCCACGGGTGTCACGATGGCCACATGACAGTTCCCTCGGATGTGTCGGGACCTCGCGGCGTCGAACGCATCCGTGGTCAGATCTGGCGGAACGGCGACCCGGTGGACGGCTTCGACCTCGAGGAGATCTCCACCTGTCTCGACAATCCGGAGAAGTTGATCTGGGCGGATCTGGAAAGCCCCACCCACGAGACCCTGTCCCGGTTGGCGGCCGAACTCGACCTCGACCCGTTCGCGATCGAGGACACGGTCGCGGCGGCCGAACGGGTCAAGACAGTCACCTACACCGGGCACACCTTCGTGATGGTCTACGCGGTGTCGCTACACGACGGCGAGTCGCCGGCCGACGACCGGGACGACGACGATGACGACGGCTCCGCGGCCACCGACTTCCGCGCCTCCGCGAACGGTCGGGCGCGGATGTTCGACCTGCACCGCATCTCGATCTTCGTCAAACGGAACGCGCTCATCACCGTGCGACCGACCCCGGCGCTCGACATCGACGAGGTCATGCGGCGTTGGTCGGACAGCGGGGCCACGCAATACGGGATCGGCGCGCTCGTGCACGGACTGCTCGATGTCGTCGTGGACGGGCACTTCGACGCCGTGCAACGCCTCGACGACGAGATCGAGGACCTCGAGGCACTGCTGTTCGACGAGCGCATCCCCGGCCGCGAACTGCAGCGCCGAACCTACGACCTGCGCAAGGACCTCGTCGTCCTGCGACGGGTGGTCCTGCCGATGCGCGAGGTGATCGCCGGCATCCAACGACGGCGGTTCGACAACCACGCGCCACCGGAGCTCGACCCGCATTTCTCCGATCTCTACGACCACGCGCTCCGGGCGTCGGAGTGGACGGAGTCATTGCGCGACATGATCACCACCGTCTTCGAGACCAACCTGACCCTCGCCGACGCGCGACTCAACACCGTCATGAAGAAGCTGACCGCGTGGGCCGCGATCATCGCCGTGCCGACGGCCATCACCGGCTTCTACGGGCAGAACGTTCCGTTCCCCGGTTTCGACCGACTACTCGGCTTCATCACCAGCACGACGCTGATCCTCGTCGTGGTCGTCGGCCTCTATCTGTCGTTCCGCAAACGCGATTGGTTGTGACCGCATCGTCGGATGTGTTGTCCTGCAACGAGTGTGACTCGTACACGGCAGGTTTCGACATGAAAGCGGTTGACCACGTGCGCGTTTGATAGCGTATGGGCCAGCCCACCGACGGAAGGCACCGATGGAGTCACCCGCGATCACGATCGACGGTCTCACCAAGCGATTCGGCAACCTGACCGCGGTCGACGACCTGTCGTTCACCGTTGCCCCCGGTCGCGTCACCGGGTTCCTCGGACCGAACGGTTCGGGCAAGACCACGACCCTGCGGATGCTCCTGGGCCTGGTCGAACCGACCGCCGGTCGGGCACTCATCGGCGACCGCCCGTTCCGGGAGATCCCGCAACCCGCCCAGCACGTCGGCGCGGCGCTCGAGGCGTCGAGCTTCCACCCCGGGCGCACCGGACTCGGTCATCTGAATGCACTCGCCCCGCAGGTCGGGGTCCCGACGTCGCGGTGCCGGGAAGTGCTCGACTTCGTCGGATTGTCCCAGGCCGCGGACCGCCGCGTCGGCGGTTACTCGATGGGCATGCGGCAGCGCCTCGGCCTGGCCACCGCGCTGCTCGGCGATCCGCAGATCATCCTGCTCGACGAACCGGCCAACGGGCTGGACCCCCAGGGCATCGTGTGGCTGCGCGGGCTGCTGCGGTCGCTCGCCCACGAGGGACGGACGGTCCTGGTCTCCAGCCACGTGCTCGCCGAGGTGCGGAGCACCGTCGACGACGTGGTGGTGATCGGCAACGGCAAACTGGTCCGGGCTTCCACGCTCGCCGACTTCGAGGCGCTGGCCGAGCACGCGGTCGTCGTGCGGACGCCGTCGCGGGCGTCGTTCGTCGCACTCGCGGGCGAACGCGGGTGGAAACTCGAGGACACGCACGACGGTTTCCGGGTGCCCGGCGTGAGCGCGGCCACGGTCGGGACGGCCGCCTTCACCGCGGGCATCGAACTCCACCAACTCGCCGACGTCGGCGCCGATCTCGAGGCGGTCTTCCTGCATCTCACGAAGTCTTCGGACGCACCGACCAGTCATTTCTCAAGCGGCGGAACCGACCCCGGCCCGAACGCGGCACCGACGTCGCCGGGGGCAGTCCGATGAGGGCCGCGCTGATCGCCGAGTACCGCAAGTTCACCTCCACGCGGATGTGGTGGGTCCTGCTCATCGCCATGGTCGCCTATCTCGGGTTCATCGGTGCGGCCCTGGCCTTCTCGATGACGACCGAGAATGCCATGCAACAACCCACGACGCTCGTCGGCGCCGATCTGGCCCGCTCGATCTACGCCCTCACCAGCCCGATCGGTTACGTGTTCGCGCTGGTGATCGGCAGCCTCGCGGTGACCGGGGAGTTCCGGCACAAGACCATCACGGCGAGCCTGCTCGTCGAACCGCGACGCGGAATCCTGTTGGTGGCCAAGCTGATCGCCGGCATCCCGATGGGGCTCCTCTACGGCGTCCTCGGCACTCTGGCGGTCGTCGCGACGGCGGCACCGATCCTCGCGACGGTCGGGGACGGCGCGTTCCTCGGCGACAGCTCCACCCTCGAGGTGATCGGCCTGTCGATGCTGGTGATGGTCCTATGGACCGCGATGGGGGTGGCGTTCGGCGCGGTGGTGTCCAACCAGGTCGCCGCGATCGTGATCCTGCTGGCCTTCACCCAGCTCGTGGAACCGATCGCACGCATCGCGCTGGCGACCTTCGACGTCACGTCGTCGGTGTCGAAGTTCCTGCCCGGGTCCGCCGCCGACGCCCTCGTCGGATCGAGCTTCTTCGCCACGATGGGTGGTGGCAGTGACGACCTGCTCCCGCAATGGGCCGGCGCCCTCGTCATGCTCGCCTACATCGCCGCGTTCGCGGTCATCGGTCGGTACACGACCTTCCGCCGGGACATCGCCTGACGGTGCCCGCGGCGCTCACGCCGGTCGCGGGACCGCCGACGAGAGGCTCTGCCCGATCCACGACGGCACGTCTCGTGCCACCTCCGCGGCACCGTGGATCTCGACGCGGTCGGCGGCGAGCGCCAGACGCCAGTCGATGTCGCCCCGCCAGATCTCGGTGAGAGTACGCAGATCGGTCATCACGGTGGCGTCGAGTTCGTAACTGGGGTCGAAGTCGCACACCTGCGCCTCACCACCCACGACGACCAGCCACCAGGTGCTCGCCTTGCCGATGACATCGCGAAAGACGAACTGCACCATGGTGCGTCGTCGCGGCCACCGGTCGATCGGGACGGTGCGGTGCATGTCCCACATCAGCAGATGCGGGTCGAGGTCGGCGTCGCCCAGCTCGCCGATCCAGCGGATTCCCCACGCGCTCAGTGCCTCTACGACCGTGGTGAGCTCCTCACCCATCGTCGTCAACGTGTACACCGAACGACCGCCGACAACGCTGCGGTTGATCACCCCGGCACGTTCCAGACTGCGTAGGCGCTTGGTGAGCAGAGCCGGCGACATCTTCGGCACCCCGCGTCGCACCTCGTTGAAATGCCGACTGCCCAACAGCAGTTCGCGGACGATGAGAATCGTCCAGCGCTCGTCGAGCAACTCCATCGCCTTGGCCACCGGACAGAACTGTCCATACGATGTCATCGCAGCCTCCCCACTGCTGGTCGAGCCGGCGCCGCCTCTTGCTGGTTGAGCCGGCACCGAGCGAAGCGAGGCGCCACCTCTTGCTGGTTGAGCCGGCCCGGAGCGAGGCGCCGCCTCTTGCTGGTTGAGCCGGCCCCGAGCGAAGCGAGGCGCCGTGTCGAAACCTCCGCCCCGACCCAGTACACACCCGTCGCCGGCTGATGACCAGTACAGAAACTGAACTGCCGCCAGTACAGAAGTTGGTCTAGAGGACGGGTCGGGCTTCGTCGGATGCTCGTTGTGTCCGGTCACGGACGACCACCATTCGACGACTTCGAGGGACCGCCATCATGACCACGACCCATCCCACCCCGTTCGACGCCGAGGTCAAGGCACGCCATCGCAAGCTGTGGGCGTCGGGCGACTATCCCGCCGTCGCCGACCTCATCGCCCCGCTGGGCCGACGCATCGTCGACGCATTGCACATCACCGCCGGGGACAAACTCCTCGACGTCGCCGCCGGCGCGGGCAACGTCGCGGTACCCGCCGCGGAAGCCGGCGGGCATGTCGTCGCCAGCGACCTCACGCCCGAGCTCCTGTCCGTGGGCGAAGCCCGGCACCGCGACCTGCCGATCACCTGGCGCACCGCCGACGCCGAAGATCTCCCGTTCGACGATGACGACTTCGACATCGCGACGTCGTGCGTGGGCGTCATGTTCGCGCCTAATCACCAGAGGTGCGCCGACGAACTCCTACGAGTCGTGCGTCCCGGCGGACGGATCGGCCTGATCAACTGGACGCCAACCGGATTCATCGGTGAGTTGTTCGCGGTGATGAAGCCGTACGCCCCGCCACCGCCGCCCGGTGCGCAGCCGGGGCCGCTCTGGGGCGACGCCGAACACGTGCGGTCGCTGTTCGGTTCCGCTGTCACCGACCACGAGTTCGTCACCGAAACCGTCGAGATCAGCGAGTTCGACGACGGCGCGGCGTTCCGCGACTTCTTCAAGGCGCACTACGGACCGACCATCATGGCGTACCGCAACGTCGGTGACGACCCCGCGCGCGTCGACGAACTCGACGCCGCCATCGCCGCCCACGCCGACCGCTATCTCACCAACGGACGGATGGAGTGGGAGTACCTCCGCGCGGTGCTGACGGTCGGGTGAGCCACAACCACCGCTGGTTGAGCCGCAGCCGCAACCGCAACCACCGCTGGTTGAGCCGGCACCGAGCGCCAGCGAGGCGCCGAGTCGAAGCCACTCGGCAACCACAACTGCCCGAGCCGCAACCACCGCTGGTTTCAGTGTCAGGGTTGTCTAGCCACTTCGGTGGTGGTTGGGTTCTGACCATCAGGCATCTGGCTCTACCGCTGGTTACCGCCCCTGGCTGTATTGGGCTGGTGT
>NZ_SCOC01000021.1:0-86703 GCF_005502615.1 Gordonia sp. ALPHA1B1
CACCAAGAACCGCGCCATTTACGACCTACACAAACTCGGATACGACGTCACCATCACACCCCACGGAGCGGCCTGAGCAGCCACCTCACCTAACTCTTCGGATTAGGGAGCAAGGGTTGTGGCGTTCTCTCGGATTAGGAGCCTGCTGAATTAGGGTCCAGCCTGGGTTGAGGTTCCTGCTGCGGGGATGTGTCGGTTCCGGGGTGTGGTCGTGGTGATCGATCTAGGTGGGGCGGCGGTGCCGCGGTTCAGGCGGTGGCCAGTGTCCAGGTGCCGTTGGTGGTAGTCAGTCCGAGGGTGATCAGGCGGCGTAGGTTGATCGCGGCGGCGCGGTGGTGCAGCCAGTTGTTGTTGCGTTCGATTCCACGGTAGGGCACCCGCCGGTTACCGCGGGTGAGCCAGGCAATCGTCCGTTCGACCATGGGTCGATGCTGGCGGTAGGTGTCGGCAATAGTCTTGTCAGAGAAGTGTTGTCGGTGTTCGCGCTGGAGTTGGTGGTGTTCGCCGAAACTAATTTTGCGTCCACGAACCGCGGTGGTGCACCGTGCCCGAAGTGGGCAGTCGTGGCAGGCCGCACCGTAGGTGACGTGGCCTTTCGCGCTGACCGGCCGGGTCAGGTTGTTGGGGCAGGTCAATGTGTTCGCGTCGGCGTCGAAGGTGAAATCGTCGACGACGAAACCACCAGCAACCGCCGGCATGTGTGGCTTGGGTTTGATCACCGCGTTCCATCGTGTCCGCGCCAGCGTGGCCAGCATGTCACCGGAGGCATACGCTGAATCACCCAGCACCTCACGATCGTCGGCGTCGTCGGCGACGGTCGGATCGCTCAGCAACAACCGTGCCCCGACTGCTCCGTCGGAAGTGTCCGGACCAGCGGCTTTGGTCATCTCGATCGCGGTGACCAACCCGGTCTCCGGTTCATTGACGATGTGGCCCTTGAACCCGTCCTGCTGGCGTGCCCGGGTTTTGTGGGCGTGCCGGGTGTCGGTATCGACGGTAGAGATCACCCGGTCCGGGGCGGTCCGGGGCGCGATGCGCCAGCGTCCGTCGGTGCCATCAGAACCTGGTGCCGGTTCCACATCCTGGCCGGTCACCAATGCCAGCAATGCCACCGCCTGCGCCTGGGCCTCGTTACTCGGCTCCTTCTCGATGGCCTCGAGGTCCAGACCGTCGAGCACGGCCAACCCATCTTCGACAAGGGCGCTGATCAGGTCCTGTTGAGCACACTCATCATCCCAGGCGATCCGCGGCTTGCCGGGCCGGTCATAGCCGCCGCCGGTCAACGCGGCCAGACGAGTCGCACGCTGCTCGACCACCACCGCACCACCGTCGACCTC
Source organism: Gordonia sp. ALPHA1B1 (assembly GCF_005502615.1). Taxonomy (NCBI): domain Bacteria; kingdom Bacillati; phylum Actinomycetota; class Actinomycetes; order Mycobacteriales; family Gordoniaceae; genus Gordonia; species Gordonia sp. ALPHA1B1. The sequence continues at coordinate 1,338 of NZ_SCOC01000021.1, forward strand.
TCGGGCGACCCGCCGGATCGCCGCGATCACCTGGGTGATAGCGTCCTGGCGGGCCACCGCGTCATCGAAGACCGTCGAATCCAGCGCTCGACGGCTCTTACCCGCGAGCACCCCGGTGGTGGTGATGACCTCGCGTACCACCTCGAAAATGCGGTACGGCCGATCGCTGGCTGCCAGTCGCCGACGCCAGTACGTCAGAGTCGACGGATGAAAACCTTTGTTACCCAACACGAATCCACACGCCGCTTTCCACCGCAGATCAAAAGTGACCGCATCAGCGGCTTCGCGATCGGACAAACCCTGCAGCGTTTGCAGCACGATCACCGACGCCATCGTGGCCGGCGGGATCGACGGACGGCCCCGGCCGCTGGGAAACAGGTCCGCGAACATCTCCGCAGGAAACAACTGCTCGCGATGAGCAGCCAAAAACGCGAACACACTGCCCTCGGCCAGCAAATGCCCGACGACCGAGTTCACATCCAGAAACTCACCCTGACGATCCGGCTCACCCTGCATACCCACCAGGATCCCAGCCCACCAGGCAAACCCGCTCACCCCACACCGAAACGACACCGACTATCTCAGCAGTCTCTTAGGGCGCATGGGGCCTCTGTTCGCTGAATCGATAGAAACACAGGAGGTCGGGCCCGCGACCGGCAGACCTCAACTCGACCGATGGACTTCGATCGAGGTCTAGGAGTCGAGTTGAAGTCTGCCGGTCACGAAACGGGGCACTGGGGAATGCTCTGAACCTCAGAACGTCCCGCGTACCACCCACGCCACGCAGCGGCCGAGGATGGTCCGGTACTCCGGCACCTCCCAGCTCCCGCGGTCGACACGTCCGAGGTCGTCGATACCCAGATCCTGGACGTCGAACCGGCCGCGGCAGTGACCGAGGGTGAAGTAGCAGACGGTTCCGGCGTCGTGTCTCTTGAGATAGAGCACCGGGAGAGGGTCATCGGAGGTGGTGTGTCCCTCGGCGAAACCCGTTGACTCACCGACAAACCGGGTGTGCGCGAGAACCTCTATCGGCTCGAAGAGTTCGCTGACGTAGAGCTCGTCGACGGCGTCGAAGGCCTCGACACCGTCGACAAGCGGATGGTCGGGGTCCGTGATCTCGACCCGGTACGGCGCGATCGGCGGATGACCCAGGAACTGGCTACCTACCAGCTGCGGCAGCACGCCCATGGTGCGTGGGGTGACGAACTTGCTCGGCGACCCCGTTGGCGTCGGCTCGATCGCGGAGTTGGTGGCGTGCAACGCCAGCCATCGGCCGCCACGTGCGAGGAACTCTGTGAGCGACCGCTGCGGGGTCTCGGCCGGAATTCGATTGCACGTGTATGTGATCAGCAGATCCGCGTTGTCGATGGCGGCGCACGCATCCCCGTAGTCGTCGAAGACTCGCGTCCGCACCGTCTCGTGATCGGCCAGCAGCGTGAGGATCTGGAGTCTGGCGTAGTCGAAGTCGTGCCACTGCCCACCACAGATAACGACCGCGTCGAGACGGCCGGCAGGTCCGGACATTCCGCTCCTCGGAGTTCTCAGGCGTGTGCGTGCAGGGGTTTCCCGGCCAGCGCGAGGTGTGCTTCGCCGAGCGCCTCGGCCTGGGTGGGGTGCGCGTGCACCAGGTTCGCGACGTCGTCGGCGGTCGCCTCCCAGTTGTAGATCAGCTGTGCCTCACCGATGAGCTCACCGACCCGATCACCGACGAGATGGATTCCCACGACGGGTCCGTCGGACCCGGCGCGGACGAGCTTCACCCCACCCGACGTCTGGAGGATGCGGCTCTTGCCGTTGCCACCCAGGTCGTAGACGGCGGTGGTGACGTCCCCGTACCGGTCGACGGCTTCGGCCTCGGTCAACCCGATCGACGCAACCTCGGGGTTGGAGTAGGTGACACGTGGAATCCCGCTGTCGGCGACCGGCACACAATCGAGGCCGGCCAGTTGCTCGGCCACGAAGATACCGTTAGCGAAGCCGCGATGGGCGAGCTGCGGACCCGGCACGATGTCACCGACCGCGTAGACCCCCGGCACAGTGGTCTGCAGCGCATCGTCGACCTCGACGAACCCGCGGTCGAGTCGGATGCCCGCCTCCTCGAGCCCGAGACCGGACGTCCGCGGACCACGCCCTACCGCCACCAGCAGGATGTCGGCGTTCAGCGACTCGGAGTCGCCGAGATCGACGGCGACCCCGGCATCGGTCACGCGCGCGGCGGACAGCATGGCCGCGGTCCGAATGGTGATGCCGCGCTTGCGGAACGCTCGGGTCAACTGCTTCGACGACCACTCGTCCTCGGTCGGGACCAGTCGTGGTGCCGCCTCCACGATGGTGACCTCGACGCCGAGCGACGTCCACAGACTGGCGAACTCGCAACCGATCACGCCGCCGCCCAGGACGATCGCCGACCTCGGGATCGAATCCAGCTCCAGCGCACGGTCGCTGGTCATGATCGGACCGCCGATGTCGATGCCCGGCAGGGTCCGCGACTGCGATCCGGTGGCGAGGACAAGGGCCTCACCCCGGTGTCGCGCGGTCCCCCCGTCCGCGAGATCGACTGCGACCGTCCGGTCCCCGACGACGCGGCCGTGACCCCGCACCACGCGGATCGCCCGCGAGGCGATCAGTCCCTCGAGGCCGCGGTACAGACCGTCGACGACCTTCTGCTTGTACGCATGCACCGCGGTGATGTCGACACGGTCGAGCGAGGCCTTGATTCCGAAATCGGCTGCAGAGCGCACGGAGTCGACGATCTCCGCGGCATGCAGCAGCGCCTTGGTGGGGATACAACCGTTGTGCAGGCAGGTACCGCCGAGCTTGCCGGACTCCACCAAGACGACCGACATGCCGAGCTGCGCGGCGCGCAGGGCACACGAGTACCCGCCCGAACCGCCGCCGAGGACGACGACGTCGGCGGTCTCGGTGGAGTCCGCGCTCATCTCAGAAGTCGAATCGGTTGGTGAAGCCGCCGTCGACGACCAGGTTGGTGCCCGTGATGTGACCGGCGGCGGGCGACGCCAGGAACGTCACCGCGTTGGCGACATCCTGGGCGGCGGCCAGCTTGCCCAGCGCGGCGGACGACAGCGCCGCGTCATAGAGTTGCGGGCGCTGCTCCTTGATGGTGTCCCAGGGTCCGCCTTCGAAGTAGACCGGACCGGGCGACACCGCGTTGACGCGAATCCCCTTGGCTCCCAGGACACGTGCCTGCGCCGAGGAGTGCTGCAACACGGCGGCTTTGAGCGCGCCATAGCTGTTGGCGGTGGTGATCGGGCCGGCCTCGATGGCCGATGTCGTACTGATCGTGACGACCGACGCGGCCGAGCTCTTCTCCAGGTGCGGTGTGGCTGCCTCGATGAAGCCGACCAGGCTCATCAGATCGACGTTGAAGCTGTTCTCCCACGCCTCGCGCCCCTTGCCGGTCATGGCCGATGCGTTCACGATGACGATGTCGATCCCGCCGAGCGACTCGGCCGCGTCGTCGACGAAGGACGTCACAGCCGCGGAGTCGCCGACATCGACGGACTTCCAGAACACCGTGCCGGACTCGGACAGCTCGTCGGCGACGGTCTTGAGTTGGGCTTCGCCGCGGGCGCAGATGCCCACCGATGCACCCTCGGCGAGGAGGGTCTTGGCGATGGCGAGGCCGATCCCCTTGCTCGCGCCGCTGATGAGGGCGCGCTTTCCGGTGAGGTCGAGATCCATGTCGGGTCCTTCTTCTTTCGGTCGTGCTGGCGGTTCGGGGCTGGTTGTTCTGGCGGGGTCGGACTAGAGGTTCATCGCGCCGACGGAGGTCTGGAAGTCGAGCACGTGTGTGAAGTCGTTGACGGACTGCACCGCACGGCGGGTGTCCGCGCCGCGCAACACGTTGACCGACGTGTGGTGAACGCGGACCGGCATGTCGAAACCGCTTCCGAGCGCGTCGGCGAGCACGGCATTGATCACCCCGCTGTGGCAGGTGACCACCACGCGCTCGCCGAGGTGCGCGTCGACGATCCGGCCGATCTCGCCGAGCACTCGCGCACGGAAGGCCACCGGGTCCTCGGCGTACGGGAACGGTTCGTAACTGCGGGTCCTGATGTGTTCGCGGAAGATCAGGGATATCTCGTCGTGCGGAAGGGTCTCGAACGGCGATTCGTCGGCCGGGAAGGACTGCCACGGCTCGTACTCGGTCAGGGTGTCGCGGACGATCGGTTCCAGACCGTGATGGGCGGCGATGGCCCGGCCGGTGTCGAGGGCCCGGCGCAGCGGCGAACTGTAGACGGCATCGACCCTGTGGGTGGCAAGCCGGTCGGCCACGGCGCGCACCTGTCGCTGCCCGAGGTCGGACAGGGGCGGATCGACGGTCTCAGCTGCGCTGAGCTCCTTGCTCAGCGCCTGCTCGCCGTGGCGGATGAGCACGAGTTCGCACAGTCCGGCCAGCGGCGCGAACGGGTTGTCGAGATCGATCGAGCGCGCACGAGTCTGGTTGGGCACGGCTCCAGTGAACCACAAACTAGGTTCTCTATAAAGATACTATCGCGAACCGCCTGCTCAGGTGAACGATCAGACGTCGAAGCTATAGGTTCGAGGGTGTCACATCACACGCTGGCGATGTCGGCGGCGAGCTCACGCACTTCGTCGGAGAAGCGCCGGCGCCCCAGGTTCGCGAGGACGACGTCCTCGGTGAGCCACGACGACGCGGACACCTCGAGGAGGCTGGACAGTGCCGTCGCCGCAGCGGCCTGCTTGGCCTTGGACGTGATGCGGTCCCGCACCCGCAACTCGGCGGAGAAGATCGCGAGCATCTCCAGACGCACCTCCCGGCGCAGCGCCTCGATCGACAGACTCCATCCGGGCGACCGCACGAAGTAGACCAGCGACGCCGCCCGGTGGGCGTCGGTCCACTCGAGAACCGAGATGATCACGTCGCCGAGCGAGGCGTCGGGATCGGCGTCGATCTCCGTGCGCAGTTGGGTGAGCATCTGCTCGGCGAAGATCCGCAGTCCACCGAGAAGTACCTCCTCCTTGGAGGGATAGTGGTAATACACTGCCGCCGAGGTCATCTGCGCCTCGGCGGCGATGTCGGCGACGGTGACGTCCTCGATCGACCGCATGGAGTACAGGTGCATCGCCGCCTCGACGACGACGTCGCGTCGAGACGGCCGGTGCGCGGCCCGCTTCGCGCCGCTGCCGCGACTCGGAGCGCTCGCCGACGCGCGCCCGGCGTTGCGTCGGCCGGAAGTGCTTCGTCCTGAGGGATTCTTGCCCGCCATGCGATAGATCATGACAGCATCGGGGGCTGCCACGGGCTGTGCCATCCTGATGGCACGCCGTGAACGGAACCGGGAGGTCTGCGCCACGGCGGATCGGGACGGGGAGCACGGCGAGGAGGACGTATGGCGAGATCGAGGCGAGACAACGCCCGGCCGGCCGACGGCATGTCGGAGTCGGACGCCGACTGGCTCGGCTGGGATTCGACCCCGACTGCCGACGACATCGCACTGGCGGCCGCGGATCCGGGGGCGGGCACCGGCCCACAGGAGGACGTCGATCCCGACGCCGCACCCGACATCTCGCCGGTGGAACACGAGGCCGGCGCCGAGGGCGCACCGCCGGACTCACCGGTCCAGAACGGGTCGGGCGCCGGCAACGGCACGACCGCGCACCGTCCGTCGCGGCGGCATCTCATCGTGAAGGCCGCGGTTCGGGTGTTCTCGCGAAAGGGGTTCGCGGAGGCCTCCATCCAGGAGATCGCCACCGAGGCGGGAATGGTCCCGACCGCGGTCTACTATCACTTCGCCAGCAAAGAGGAGCTCTTCGAGAGTGCACTCGGCTATGCGATGGACGCGAGTTCGGCCGCGGCGCAGTCGGCTCGACCGGACGATGTGTCCGCGAGCGCGGACTCGTTCAAGGACGTCGTCGCCGCGGTCTGGGACTGGACCGCCGAGCACCCCAATTCCGCCCGCATGCTGTTCCTGCAGATGGCCGGCGGCGCGACCCCCGGGACCCGGCTGCTGACGAAGGAGTACGAGGAACGGCACATCCGACGTGCGTTCGACTACTTCCCGGCCGGTGAGGACCCGCCCAACCGGCGTGCGGCCACCGCACAGCACGCGGCGCGCACCCTCCGGGTCCGGACGATGATCGCGATGACCATCGCCATCCAACCCCTGCGTATCGAGGGTGGGCCGCTGTCGGACATCCCGGTCCCCAGTCTGCGCACCGCGACGACCGACGTCTGCACCAAGATGATCGAAGGCCGCTGACCCGAGCCGAGCCCGTCGAGTAACTTTAATTCCGAAATAGTTACTCCGATGCAGGTTGGACTCGAACATGCGCATCCTCGCGATCACCGGCGGCCACTCCTTCGACCGAGCCGCCTTCGCCGATCTCCTCGACGCCCTTCCCGGTGAGGTCACCTGGCGCGAACATCCCGACGCCGCGATCGGGCCCGACGACCTCGCCGACCACGACGTGTCCCTTCACTACGACATGCCGGGCACCCTGCCCGAACCGTACGACCCGCCGGAGTCGTTGCGGGACTGTCTGCGCGCGGCCCGCGAGACGGGGCACGGATACGTCGTCCTGCATCATGCGATCGCGAGCTGGGCCACTTGGGACGAGTGGTCGGAGTTCGTCGGCGGCCGCTACCTGTACCAGCCCGGAACCGTGCGCGGGGCACCGGGCCCCGACTCCGGCTATCGGCATGCGGTGGAGCAGCGGATCACCATCGAGGACAGCACCCACCCGGTGACCGCGGACCTGCCGGCACATCTCGACCTCGTCGACGAGACCTATCTCTGCGAGGTGTTCGAGGACTCCGTGACGCCGTTGCTGCGGACGAACGCACCGATGACCGACGACGTGCACTTCTCCACCGCACTGGCCATGTCCGGGCGGCGGGATGAACGGGAGGGGTGGCAGCACGCCGAAGGGTCGTCGCTGGTCGGCTGGTGTCGCACCAACGGTGCATCCCGCCTGGTCTACCTCCAGCCCGGCGACACCGCGGCCACCCTCGCCCACCCGGACTATCGGTCCCTGATCGCCAACTCACTGCGGTGGGCAGCCCGTTCCATCTGAACTTTTTTTACAGCGAATACAGTTCGATGTGTTGCCGCTCACTCTCGGTGCTACAGTTAGTGAATACGCTGCCAAGTAAGAGGCGCGCCAGCCCCACCGAGGAGAACCCGATGCGTCAGATCCAGCATCCGATGAGTCGAGCCATCTACGAATTCGACGAGGACTTCAACGTCCTCGTGACCACCAAGGACGGCAAGACCGGCACCTTCGACCCCGAAGGCCGGTATCTGCACGGCGAAGTGAAATCCGTTGACCCGGAGATGGCCCGCTGGGTCGGTCTCGGTCCGCGCGAGCCCGTCCCCATCACCCAGAACCGTCGCTTCATGGGCGCTGCCAAGCTCCTGGAGAAGATGCAGGCGGACCGACTCGCCGACGAAGCCCGCAGCAATCGCCTGGCCGAAGGAGGCAAATTGTGACCGAGATCGACACACGCACCCCCGGATCGTCGGCATCCGACGACGAGCAGGCCGACTACGTCGCCAGCTACCAGCGACTGCTCGACACCGACACCCACCCGGTCCCGCAGGTCCTGCGGGAGGAGACCCACGACCTCTACGAGGATCAGAACTTCATCCCGGTCTCGCGGTACATCAGCCGCAAGTATCACGAGCTCGAGCGAGATCGTATGTGGTACAAGGTCTGGCAGATGGCGTGTCGTGAAGAGGAGATCCCCGAGCCCGGCGACACGCACATCTACGAGATCTGCGACAAGTCGATCCTCGTGGTGCGCGGCAAGGACATGTCCATCCGCGCGTTCTACAACTCGTGCCTGCACCGCGGCCGGATGCTCCGCGAGGAGAGCGGTCCCGCGGGCAACGACCTGCGTTGTCCGTTCCACGGCTTCTGCTGGAACCTGGACGGATCGCTGAAATCCATGACGTGCGAATGGGATTTCCCCCACGTCGACAAGGATGCGATGAACCTTCCGCAGGTCAAGGTGGACACCTGGGGCGGCTTCGTCTTCATCAACATGGACCCGCAGTCGGAGTCGCTTGCCAGCTTCCTCGGCGACCTGGGCAAGCACTTCGAGGCCTGGCCGCTGGAGGATCGCTACATCCAGGCGCACGTCGCGAAGGTCATCGACGCGAACTGGAAGATCGCCCAGGAGGCGTTCTCGGAGGCTTTCCACGTCATCACCACCCACCCGCAACGTGTTGTGGGAACAGGGGATTCGAACAGCCAGTACGACTCGTGGGGCAACTTCAACCGTGGGATCACCGCCAACGGCGTGCCCAGCCCGCACATCAAGTTCATCCCGAGCGAGCAGGAGATGTTCGACTCGATGGTGGATGCGCGCATCGACGAGGACCCGATGGTCACCCTGCCCGACGGTGTCACCGCGCGCGAGATGTCCGGCCTGCTCGCCCGCGAGGGACTCCGCGACGTCATCGGTGATGTCAAGGCGGACAACATGTCCGACGCCGAGTCACTCGACAGCATCTACTACACGGTGTTCCCGAACTTCCATCCGTGGGGCGCTTACCAGCGCATCGTCTACCGGTTCCGGCCGAACGGCGACGACCACAACACGTCGATCATGGACGTCTACCTGCTGGCGCCGTTCACCGGGCCGCGTCCGCCGGCCGCGAAGGTGCAGTGGCTGACGCCCGAACAGACCTGGATCGACGCCACGGTCCTCGGCAGCTCGGCCCGCGTGTTCGACCAGGACGCGTACAACATGCCGAAGGTGCACCGCGGCCTGAAGACCACCACCCAGAAGTACCTGCCGATGGCGGCGTACCAGGAACTCAAGATCCGCCACATGCACCACCTGCTCGCGAAGTGGGTGGGCGAGGAAGTCGACTGATCCCCCCGTCGTCGATGATCTCGACTCGGCGCTGCGACTTCGGATGAAGCCGCAGCGCCGACCTCGTTCTGTACCCGTCGACTGTGCACCCCCGCTGGTTGAGCTGCCCCCACTGGTCGAGCTGCCCCCCGTTGGTTGAGCCGCCCCTCGCTGGTTGAGCTCCCCCCGCTTATTGAGCTCCCCCCGCTGGTTGAGCTTGTCGAAACCACTCCCTGCTGATCGGCATGATGGTGGGTGTGTTGATGATGACGCTCGTGCTCGTCGTCGGGGCCGCGGCGGCCGGGTGCGCGATGACGGCGGCGTACGTCTACCTGCGGCCCGGTGACGACCATGTGCGCACCGAACGGCTCGCCCGGCGGTGGCTGATCGTGACGGCGGTCCTCGGTGTCACCGCGCTCTGCCTGCGATTCGGGTGGCTGTTGCTGAGTTGAGATCCAGTACGTAGGCCACGCAGCGCAAAATGCGGGATCCGTGTCGGAAACCGTTACGTATCCCTCACTCTGTTCTGCTGAGGCATACGATGCCGAGCAGTACCCGACCCACGGATTCGGAGTCATGATGCGACTGGGACTACACGCGCTGGGCATCGGGACCGGGGCACGCCGCGACATCATCGACGCCGTGGCCCGCGAAGCCGAGGCACGTGGTTTCCGCAGACTGTGGTGCGGCGAGCATGTCGTGATGGTCGACGACCCGGCGTCGCCGTACCCGTACACCCCCGACAAGAAGATCGCGGTTCCCGCCGAAGCGGACTGGCTCGACCCGACGATCGCCCTCTCCTTCGCCGCCGCGGCCACCACCACGATCCGGCTCGCCACCGGGGTGCTGCTGCTCCCCGAACACAACCCGATCATCATGGCCAAACAGGCCGCGTCGCTCGACCTTCTCAGCGGGGGACGACTGACCCTTGGCGTGGGGATCGGTTGGTCCCGTGAGGAATTCGACGCACTGGGGGTGCCGTTCGCCCGACGAGGTGCCCGGACCGACGCCTACGTGGACGCGATGCGCGTGCTCTGGCGCGACGAGATGGCCACCTACCACTCGGAATTCGTTGCCTTCGAGAACATCCGGGTGAATCCGAAGCCGGCGGCCGGCCGTATCCCGTTCGTCGTGGGCGGCAACAGCGACCGGGCGCTGCGCCGGGTCGTCGACTGGGGCGACGGCTGGTACGGATTCAACCTCGACGACGTCGACGCGGTGGCTGATCGGATCCGCACGATCGACCGGTTCTGCCAGGAGAGCGGACGGGACCGTTCTGATCTCGACATCGCGGTCGCGCTGCGGAATCCGGCTCCCACGGACCGCGCCGGTCTCGACGCTCTCGGCGTCGACGAACTGGTGCTGGTGGAGTCACCGCCCGCGAATTCCGATGCGGTGCCGGGATGGTTGGACGAGCTGGCGGACCGCTGGGCGGTCTGAGGCGGACGGAACTAGCGCGACCACCGTTCCGGCTCCTCACGCAACAGACGCGCACGCCCCTTGCGGCGATAGCGGTAGATCTGGACCGCGCCCAGCCCCCAGAGCATGAACTGCGCCGACATCGCCCAGGTGAACGCCTCCGGCGGATATCCCTGGACCCGTCCGGGGTTCGCCAGTCGAGGATGAGACCGATGAGCCCTGCGAGGATCAAGCTGGCAATGAACCCCGCCTGGTTGATGATTCCGGTGGCCGTGCCCGCCCGCGATGCCGGATTGGAGGTGCGGCCGACATCGAAACCGATCATCGACGCCGGACCGCCCATTCCACAGACCACCACCAGGAGCACGAGGAGCGCGAACGGCGCACCGCCGGACCACGCCAGTACCACCGTCCAGGTGGCCGCGATTCCGGCGAGCACCGCCAACACCAGCGTCGACCTGTGCCACGGCCACCGGGTGATCAGCCACGCGAAGATCGGGCCGAACGCCATGATGGCGAACACCATGAGCGTCAGGAGCAGACCCGCCGCACCGGCGCTCATCCCCTCGCCCTCGACGAAGAAGGGGTAGCCCCACAACAGGCCCAGGACGGTGGCGCTGAAGTGGGTCGAGAAGTGCATCCAGAAACCCAGCCGGGTGCCGGGGTGATCCCACGACTCGCGAAGGTTTCGCCGGATTCCGGCCAACCCGAGCATCGGTCCCGGCACCGACCGGACCGTCGCGGAATCGCGCACGACGACCAGTGCGACCACGAGCAGAACGGCGCCGATCCCAGCGGTGGCCAGGTACGCGCGACTCCATCCGAAGGTGGACAGTGCCCAGGTCATCGGTATGGCGGCCGTGACCGCGCCGAGTTGGCCGAGCACGCCGGTGAGCTGCGTGATCAGCGGGATCCGCCGCGCCGGGAACCAGCTCGTCACCAGTCGCAGGACACACACGAAGGTCATGGCGTCGCCCACCCCGACGAAGAACCGCGACGACAGCGCCCACGTGTAGTTGTCCGCGAACGCGAAGCTGATCTGGGCAAGCGTGAGAATCAGCGTTCCGCTGAGGAGTACCCGACGCGGACCGAACCGGTCGACGACGAGCCCGACCGGCACCTGCATCAGCGCGTACACCAGCAGCTGGAGCACGACGAAAGTCGACAACTGCGGAGCGCTGATCTCGAAACGCTCGGCAGCCAGCAGGCCGGCAACGGCCAATGAGGAGCGCTGCAGCACCGCAACGAAGTAGACCGCGACCCCGACGACCCAGATGGTCATCGCCTGCCGCGAACTGACCGGCGAGGTCATCGTTGGGCCTCGCCGTCCGGTCCCACCGACAAAACTCTTTCGATCACCTAACTATTGTCCGGTACGGGGTGTGGGACCTTGTCCGGGCCCCGCTTTGAGCGCGATCAAGACTCTAGAGTGAGGTATCTGTACCGGAAACCGAGACGAATCCCGCACTCTGCGCGGTCGACTACCCCCGCGCCATGTCCACGAACCGACTCAGATGTAGCTGGTGCGCAACGGTAATGGTGGCAGTGGGCCCATTACGGTGCTTGCCGACGATGATGTCGGCCTCGCCCGCGCGCGGGTCGTCACGCTCGATGGAGTCGGGGCGGTGCAGCAGGATGACCATGTCGGCGTCCTGCTCCAGCGAGCCGGACTCACGGAGGTCCGACACCTGGGGCTTCTTGTCGGTACGTTGCTCCGGACCACGGTTGAGCTGACTGATCGCGATCACCGGGACCTCGAGTTCCTTCGCCAGCAGCTTCAACTGGCGGGAGAACTCCGACACCTCCTGCTGGCGGGACTCGACCTTCTTACCCGACGTCATCAGCTGCATGTAGTCCACCGCAACGACTTTCAGGTCGTGCCGCTGCTTGAGACGGCGCGCCTTGGCGCGGATCTCCATCATCGTGAGGTTGGGTGAGTCGTCGATGAAGAACGGCGCCTCGGAGATCTCACCCATTCGACGTGCGAGCCGTGTCCAGTCGTCATCGCTCATGGTGCCGGCACGCATGTCGGCGAGCTTGATCTTCGCCTCCGCCGACAGCAGGCGCATGACGATCTCAGTCTTGCTCATCTCCAGCGAGAACATGGCGGCGGTCAGGCCGTGTCCGATGGCCGCGGATCGCAGGAAGTCCATCGCCAGGGTCGAATTGTGCGTCGGGACCATCGCTTCACCCGCGAGATACAGGTGGTCGGCGTTGTCGACCTGGACGCAGCGCACCGGGACCGGGTCGACGGGGCGAACGGCGACGACGCGTCGCACACCGGCCCGACGACGCAGCTCCTTGTGCCGAATTGCCTTGTGGTGCACGGTGAACACGTCTTCGTCGGCGTCGACGCGCAACCACCCCGTGGCGGATCGCTTGTAGTTGAAACCGAGCCCGGCCACGAGGTCGGCGACAACCGCCGTCATGTGCCGCGTCGCGGCGGGCACGGTGATCCAGCCATCGTCGTCCACCGAGGCACGGGCATCCAGCAACCCCGCGAGCAGGGCACGACGCTGCGCGATCGAACCACGGAGATACTCGTACGGAATCCGGCCACCGAGGTCCGCCATCAGCGTCATGACGTCGACCGGGCCCTCCGCGTCGATGCGCATGCTGATCTCGGGATCGTCGAAGGCCATCCCGGCCAGCGCCGCCACCGTGTACGGGCCGTACGCGAACCGCTTGCGCGGCAACTCGAGCGGCGCGGTGTTGCGCACGACCGCGCAACCGACGTGCGCCCGCAGGCCGGCGGTCGTGATGACCCGCCGCTCGCCGTCGATCTCGGCCGCCCACTGGTGTTGCTCGTCGGCGACGATCGTCGCGCCGTCGTTGAATTCGATTTCGTAGCAGGGCCGTTCGGTCATCACCTCGGTGGCGGCGACGACCCGGGTGGGCCGGCCGTGGGCATCGAGCAGGAGATCGCCGACCCCGACCTTGCCCATCGTGGTCCAGCCGGTGGGCGTCGGCAGCGGGGTGTCGAGCGCGAGCGCCTTGCCGACACCAGGACGTGCGGCGACGATGATCATCTGACCGGGGTGGAGCCCGTTGGTGAGCTTGTCGAAATCGGCGAAGCCGGTCGGGACACCGAGCGAGATGCCGCCTCGCGACGCGATGGAGTCGATCTCGTCCATCGTCGGCTGCAGGAGATCCTCGAGCGGGACATAGTCCTCGGCGGTGCGCTTCTCGGTGACCTCGTACACCTCGGCCTGGGCGCGGTCGACCACCTCGGCGACGTCCTGCCCGTCGGCGCCGGCGTAGCCGTACTGGACGATGCGTGTGCCGGCCTCCACGAGTCGACGCAGCAACGCCTTCTCGGCGACGATCTCGGCGTAGTAGCCGGCGTTCGCCGCGGTGGGCACCGTGGAGATCAGCGTGTGCAGGTACGGCGCACCACCGATGCGCTTGAGCTCGCCCGCCCGCTCGAGTTCCGCGGCGACCGTCACCGCGTCGGCGGGCTCGCCTTTCGAGTACAGGGTGAGGATCGCCTCGAAGACCGCCTGATGGGCCGGACGGTAGAAGTCGCCGGTGCGGATCTTCTCGACGACGTCGGCGACCGCGTCCTTGGACAGCAACATGCCACCGAGCACCGATTGCTCGGCGGCGAGGTCCTGCGGGGGCTGCCTACCGAAGTCCTCGGCAGGGATCTCGTCTTCCCGGCCTCGCCCTCCGGCGGCGGGGCCGCGCCCGCGGTCATCCACAACAGCCACGCGTGTCAAACCTCTCGCAACGTTCGATCCCACCCGACATCGAATGAGTACGACCCTGAGTCTGGTGTCGGCCCCGGTAGGCCACGTCGCGAGTCCCCGGTGTCGACGTCGTGTTCTGGTCAGTCTCTTCCTATCGGGTGGCACCGACAGCGAAGTGTCGTGTGCGCCGAGACGGACGGAGACGCTGAGGCGTGACACTAGGACGTCTGCGACCGCTACTCAAACCGACCTGTTGACGGATCTGGGGAACACTTGTGGACGGTGTGTGAGTTGCGGGGGGACGAGTTGTGCAGCCTTTGTGGACAACCTGAGGAATCAGGGTGTGAACAACACAGTTTTCGCAGGTCAGCGCCCTCACTAATTTCCACAATCAAGTAATTGGAAATCCTTTGGACTTCTTCGGCGCGTCGTCTTGCGGGCGTGTTGCGGACACCTGTTCAACTCCCCGTGGCGAATATTCGGGTGAACATCCGGTGTGGTCTGCGTTACACCTGGCCAGACGGGCGGGCGACGCCGGTTCGCACGATTCTGCGACGATCGCCGACGACGTTCCCTCGGGTGTGATGCAATGTCGATCGTGTCGAGGTTGGGGTTGAGGTCCGTCGTCGTCCGTCGTGCGGTCACCGTGCTGGCGGCCGTGACCGCTGCCGCCGGGCTGGCGGTGGCCCCGCCGACGTCCGCCGCGCCAGGCCCCTCGATGCCCCTCGAGTTCGATCTGTCGCGTTATCAGCCGGTCGCCCCGACGACCTTCCGATCGCTGGCCTATGTCGACAATGGACGGTCCTTCTTCACCACCGGTAGGTGGGTGTGCGAGATCGGTCCCGGCTACCGTTACGTCGGCTGCGCGGGCCGTCCCGCGACCGCCCCGCCGAACGCGACCGGCGCGGTGATCTCCGACGATCAGCAGGGCCCGTGGTGGGCGCGTGCCGATCAGACCTACCGGTTCGGCCCGGAGAGCGGCTTCCGGCCACCGGTCCTCGGTGTCGGCAAACGGGTCACCATCGAAGGCGTCACGTGCACCGTGCCCCGTCGCGACACCGTCGCCTGCCGCACCGGCGACCGCGCTCTCATCTTCACGCCCGCCTGGCACAAGTTCTTCTTCCCGTCCTGGGACACCCTCGGTCCGGGCAACAACGCGGTCGACCACAGCGCCAACCCGGCACCGCAGTACCTTCCGCCGCGACTGCAGTACTGGAACCAGCTGCCGGCCAGTCCGCCTGCGCCGAAATAGATTCGGGGGCTTCGAGGCTCGCTACGCCCGCACCCCGGTCGCCGGACCCTTCGTGACGCGGCCTCCGCAAGCTCCGGCCGCTCCTCAGGGAGCAGAAACAGACACCGGCCCCTCCGCAAGCTCCGACCGCTCCTCAGGGAACAGAAACAGACACCGGCCCCTCCGCAAGCTCCGACCGCTCCTCAGGGAACAGAAACAGACACCGGCCCCTCCGCAAGCTCCGGCCCCTCCTCAGGGAGCAGAAACAGACACCGGCCTTCGCCACTCCGGACACGACAAGGCCGGGTGGAGGATCTCCACCCGGCCTTGTGTATGTAGAACGCTGAGGTCAGCTCGCGGCGACGACGGCGAGCTGGACGGTCGCCGAGACCTGCGGATGCAGGTTGACGACGACCGGGTAGCTACCGGTGGCCTTGATGTGCCCCTTGGGCAGCTCGACGCTGCGCTTGTCGAGGGTCGGACCGCCCGCGGTCTTGATGGCACCGGCGACGTCTGCCGCGGTGACCGAACCGAAGAGCTTGCCCGAGTCGTGGGTCTTGACGTCCAGCGAGACGTCGGCGAGGCCCTCGAGGGCCTGCTTCAGCTCGTTGGCGTGCTCGAGACCTCGGACCTCGCGGGCCTCCTGTGCCCGACGGATGCCTTCGACCTGCTTCTCGGCGCCGCGGGTGGCCTTGATGGCCAGGCCGCGGGGCAGCAGGTAGTTGCGGCCGTAGCCGTCCTTGACCACGACGATGTCGCCGGCTTCGCCGAGGTTCTCCACGGCGGCGGTGAGGATGAGCTTCATGTCAACTGATCCTTTCCGCTTATCGGCTGGTCGAGGTGAAGGGCAGCAGGGCCACCTCACGCGAGTTCTTCACTGCCACAGCGACGTCGCGCTGATGCTGCACGCAGTTACCGGTCACGCGACGCGACCGGATCTTGCCCCGGTCGGACAGGAAACGACGCAGCAGCGCGGTGTCCTTGTAGTCGATGACGGCCTTCTTGTCCTTGCAGAAGCTGCACGCCTTGGTCTTGGTGACCTTCTCGACGCGAGGCTTCCGGCTCGGCTTTGCCTTTGCCATGTGTGTGTTGCTCCAGTCAATGCTGTCGGGGACGGTCGCTGCCGTTCCCGGGCTGTTCGGGGCGGATCATCGTGCCCCGACCGATATCAGAAAGGTGGTTCGTCGTCCCCGCCGCCGAACGATCCCCCGCTGTTGCTGGCAGGCGCGCTGCCCCAGGGATCGTCGGCAACCTGCTGGTTCGAACCACCGCCGCGGCCACCGCCGCCGCCCGATCCGAATCCACCGCCGCCACCGCCACCGCCGCGCGAGGCCCGATTGACCTTGGCGGTGGCGTAGCGCAGCGAGGGGCCGATCTCGTCGACCTCGAGTTCCACGACCGTGCGTCGTTCACCCTCTTTGGTTTCGTAGGACCGCTGCTTGAGCCGTCCCTGCACGATCACCCGGGAGCCCTTGGTCAGGCTTTCGGTCACGTTCTCCGCGGCGTCGCGCCAGATGTTGCAGCGGAGGAACAGCGCTTCGCCGTCCTTCCACTCGTTGGTCTGGCGGTCGAAGGTGCGCGGGGTGGAAGCCACCGTGAAGTTGGCAACCGCTGCGCCGGACGGCGTGAACCGCAATTCCGGGTCGGCGGTCAGATTGCCGATGACGGTGATGACCGTGTCGCCTGCCATGTGTGTTTCCCCTCGGGTCGTTGGTGGGCACTCGCTGATCGACATGCACCGGATTCTGGGCTCAACCCTAGAACCCGGTACCGACGTCTTCAGACGATCAAGAAACCCTGTGGATTACTTCCGCAGGACCTTGGTGCGCAGAACCGACTCGTTCAGCTTCAGCTGACGATCGAGCTCGGAGACCGTGGCGGGCTCGGCATTGAGATCGATGACGGCGTAGATGCCCTCGTTGTGCTTGAGGATCTCGTAGGCGAGTCGGCGCTTGCCCCAGATGTCGACGCCGTCCACCGAACCGCCGTCCTTACGGACAACGTTGAGGAAAGTATCGAGTGAGGGTGCGACGGTGCGCTCGTCCAGATTCGGATCGAGGATGACCATCAATTCGTAGTGACGCATAAGACCACATCACCTCCTATGGGCTAGGTCGGCCACGGACTGTCCGTGGCAGGAGGGTCGCCTGCGTCGGCAACCGGTCCAAGATACATGACCTGCCCGTTCGCAGAGAAATCCGTGGTCGCGGGCCGCCTCGGCGACACATCATGAGACCACCTACGCTGTTGCCCATGTCGGAGCGGCGGACAACCCCGGGCCGGTGGTCGGCGCGGCTCTCCGGCCGTGGTGAGACGGCCGTGATCGTCCTCGTCTCGGTGTTGGCGACAGCCGCGACGATGTTCTGGAGTTTCCAGGCGAAGCTGCGGTGCGGCGGCGCCCCGTTCGATGCACTCGGACGTAGCGACAACTGGCCGACCGGCGATCCGGACGCGGTGATCCCCTGCTATTCGGACCTGATGTATCTCTGGCTCGGTCGCGACATCAACACCCACGTCTTTCCCTACATCCACGGTGGGATCACATCGGACGGGACTCTGTTCGGTGGCGTCGTCGAATATCCGGTGCTCTCCGGCGTGCTCATGTTCGTCGGTGCGGTCGGCGCCGACACCGACACCGAGTTCTTCACCCAGTCGGCGCTCCTGTTGGCGCCGTTCGGTTTCGCGATCACCGTGCTGCTCGCATCGATGGTGCGCTGGTGGGCGTTGCTCTGGGCCGCGACACCTCCTCTGGTGCTGTACTCCTTCCACAACTGGGAGCTCCCGGTCGTCTCCACCGCCGTCGGGGCCGTCGCCGTGATGGCGTGGGGCGCGTCGGACCACCCCGTAACCCGTCGACGACGACTGCCGCTTCGTACGAGCGCGGTGATCGCGGCGGTTCTGCTCGCGATCGGATTCTGCCTCAAGCTCTACCCGGGGATCTTCGTATTGCCGTTGGCGGCATACGTTCTCACCCGCGGAGCCGGCGGAGCGCGCATGGTCGAACGACGACGAGACGCCCGCGGCGGTCTCGACTGGACGGGCGCCGGTTGGGTAGCGGGCGCTGCCGTCGTCACCGTGGTCGCGATCCAGTTGCCGTTCATGGTGCTCGGATTCGACGGGTGGAAGGCGGCGCTGTCGTTCCAGAGTCGACGACGAGCCGACGTCGACACCAATTCCATCTGGTACTGGGGGCTGCGCTATCTCACCGGGACCGGTGACACCTACCACTCGCTGGTCAGTGTGCTGTCGCCGCTGCTGATCCTCACGACGTTCGGGGTCGCGATGTACCTCGGGTGGCGCCGCTTCGACCGCGTCGGCACCTTCCCCTGGATCGGCGTGAGCGGCGCGATGCTCGCGGGTTTCATGCTGTTCCACAAGGTCCACTCCCCGCAGTACACGCTCTGGATCCTGCCGTTCTTCGTTCTGATGAAGGTGCGGTGGTCGGTGATCCTGACGTATCTGCTCACCGACCTCGCCCTCGACCTGACGATTTTCCGACTGTTCCCGATCCGCGATGCCGGCGAGCCGCTGCCGTGGTGGATCGTCACCGGCGTCGCCGGTTCGGTGTGGGTGCACGCCGCCCTGCTGGGCTACCTGATCGTGACCCTCCCGCGGACCCCGCTCCGGGAACCGTTGGCCTCCAGGGTGGCCGCACAGGTGCACGACGTCACCGATCAGGGGTCCGCTGACGCACCCCGGCACCCGCCGCGAGACGCGATGGCGAAAGGCTCGTCATGAGTTCCTGGTTGGCGACCGGCCCCCTGGTGCACGGACGAGTCACGTTGCGACCGATCAGCATCGAGGACATCGGACCGTTGGCGCGCGTGGTCGACGACCCGACCCGATTCCGGTGGGTCCCCGGAGTGCCGACGGATGAGGACAGTGCCCGTCGGTTCGTCGACTCGGCGCTCCGTTCCCGGGTGGCGTTCGCCGTGGTCGACAACACCGACGGCAGTGTCGTCGGGTCGACGAGTTTCTACGACATCGACGAGGCCAACCGGTCCGCGTGCATCGGATACACCTTCTACAACGAACGTGTCCAGGGAACCGCGGTGAACCCCACCGCCAAGTTCCTGCTGATGCGCCATGCGTTCGAGGAGCGCGGCGCCGTCCGCCTCACCTGGCACACCCACGAGAACAACACCCAGTCCCGCGCCGCGATCACCAAACTGGGTGCCAACTTCGAGGGTCTGCTGCGCAAGCACCGCCGATTCGGCGACGGCTGGCGCACGACCGCCTTGTACGCGATGACCGACGACGAGTGGCCGTCGGCGAGAGATCGCCTGTTACAACGAATCTCTGTCTGAGGCCTAGGGATTCGCGGTGTGCTCGGGATGGCCCTGGGTGCGCCGGTCTTCCTTCATCCGCGCCTCGTGCACGTGTCGCTGGCCGTCGGTCAGGTCGGCTCGAACCCGGTTGACGTACTCGCGCAACGGGCCCCAGTAGGTGTCGTCGAATTCCTCGACGACCTGGAATGTCCAGCGCCCCTCGAGCACGTTGCGACCCACCAACTCGGTGGACAACTCGTCGGCGAACTCCCCGTGTCCGGCCTTTCGTAATTCGTCCACTGCTTCCCCGAGCAGCAGATCGCCGCGTCCGATGAGTTGGTGGAACGAATAGAGGTGGCCGCGGGCGCGCTCGATGTACTCGAGCGCCTCCCCCACCTTGCCGACCGCTTCCGCGGTGTCGTCCGAGATGTGTGGTGCGGTATCCGACATGATCCGTCATTACCCACCGGAGCGGTCACCCAACCGTCAGTACTCCCCGTGGTAGGAGTGCCGGTAGCGATCGCCCTCGAGCGACGCCCTGATCTCACCGACCTCGCCTCCTAGTGCGGTGTTGATCTTGTGCCCCAGCCGCTCGAACTCCTCGTGTGCGGCAGCCGATCTGGAGGTGAGCGCGGCGAGCGTGGACAGCCAGCGGTGTACGGCGCGCAGGTCATCCGTCGTCAACGGTCCCCTCACCCAGTTCTCGCGTTCCCACGTCTGTCGTTCCCATGCCTGCCACGGATGATCCCAGCCGCTCGGCGGCGAGATGGCGAAGAGGCCCCGCACGATGACGTCGTTGCGGTCGATGCCCGCATCCGCACGCCACCCGTCGACGACCTTCGAGTAGGCGACGTAGTCGGCCGCGGTCCACGTCGACTCGCGAAGGTCCCGCCAGCCGGCACGGCGCAGCGACCTGGCCACTTTGCTCTCGAGGACCGGACTCGGATGTTTCGGCTCCCCGGCGCCCGCGAAGTAGAGAAACCAGGTGAAACCGGCCGGACCCAGACGCTCGATCATGTTGCCGCCCTTGTCGGGCCGAAGCATCGCATACGCCGCGCCGGGCTCCTCGCGGCCCGTCTCGGCCGCGTCTCTCAGCAGCCCGCCGAGGTACTTCCGGTCAGCGGACACCGCGGCGATCCGCTTCTTGCCGTCGGAGGTGCGGCGGCCGAGACAGAACGCGACGACGTTCCACAGCAACGCAATCGCGTCGTCGGGCGAGTCGGTGGCCCGAGACCCCAGCGCGAACAGGTCTGCTCTGCTGATCTTGTTGCCGAGCAACGAATCCGGGAGTCCGTGTTCGGCGAGCGCGTCCGTCCACCACTGCCGGTCGACGGCGACGGTGTCGGAGTGCAGTTCGGCGGCCCGGTCGCCCGCCGAGAGCCAGTCGGTGAGATCGTCGGGGAGAGCGAGTGTGGTGTGCTTCATGGTCGTTTGGACGCAGCGGGGCCCGGTTCGGTTCCGTCGCGTTCGGTGACCGTCATCCGCCCACCGGGGCCGGTTCCCGAGGACCATCCGCGGTGCCGAGCGTCCTCGCCCGGCGGCCGATCCGGTCGGGAGCACCGTCGAGGACACCACCGGCCGGGTCGTCGTACCATCGGCCGTCGTTCCCGCGGCGGACGAGGTCGTCGCGCGGATGCCAGATCTGCCAGAGGACGACGGCACAGAGGACCAGCACCATCAGTCCGCGGAGCACGACGGCTGCGGTGAACCACTGGTCGGGAAGCCAGCGACGTTCGGCCTCGAGGAACAGACTCATCCGCGGCACCCAGATCAGGGCGTCGAGCGTCATCCAGGCCAGCAGCAGTCGAGTATGTGGAATGGCAAGCACCGCAAGCGGAACCAGCCACAGCGAGTACTGGGGACTCCACACCTTGTTCACCAGCAGGAAGCCCGCCACCGCGAGAAAGGTCAGTTGGGCCACGCGGGGTCGGTGCCGCGCGAGGATTCCGATCGCGGCCACCGCCGCGATCACGGCGACCGTCAGACCCACCGACAACGCGTTCAGATAACCGATGTTCCATGTGAAACCAGCCGAGTCGGCCACGATCCGGTAGATGGTGTCGGGGTCCGCCGACCGATCGCCGTTGAATCGGAAGAACTCCCACCACCCCGTCGGGTACGGGATCAGGATCGGCAGGTTGACCGCCAGCCAGGCGCCGATCGCCGTCGCAGCCGTGATCCCGAACTCGCGGACTCTCCCGCTGCGCAGACAGAGCGCACCCAGCACCACCAACAGGAGTGCGGGATACAGCTTCGCGGCCGCGCCGAGCCCGATGAACAGGCCGGCCACCCAGAACTTCTCCCGCGACCAGGCCAGCAGGGCCACCGCGACGGCCGCGGTGGCGATGGCGTCGAAGTTGGTGAACGCGTGGACGACGACGAGGGGGGACAGCGCCACCAGCCATACCGTCCACATGCGGGTTCGCGCGGTGAGGGCCGTCGCCCAGACGGTCACGAGCCAGAACGCCGCCAACGCCAGGGCGGCGATGGTGAAGAACAGCACGACGTCGAGCGCGCCGGGGACACCCCAGTTGGCCTCGGCCCAGACCCAGCCCTGCGTCAGCTGCGCCGCGCCGTACATGAACATCCCGGTGACGACCGGATACTCCATGTACCGCTTGATGGTCTCGCCTTCGGAGCCCTCCTGGAACCAGAAGTCGCGGTAGGGCAGCGCTCCCCGGTTGAGGCGTTCCGCCCCGAACAGGCTGATCACGTCGGAGTAGCAGAGGTTGGTGAACTGGCGCTGATCGTCCCAGTCGAGCCGCATCTCGGCGCTCGCGCCGTTGGCCCCGGAGTCGGCCGGCGCCTGTTGCAGGCACCCGGCCTTGCCGAACCAGCCAAGCGCGAGTCCGCACAACGCGAGCGCGAAGAGCACCCGCAGCGGAGTCAGATGCCGGCCGCGCCCGATGACGGCGTGCGCCCCGACCGGCCCGCCGACGAGCGAACTCGCCTCTCGCACCAGACCGTCCGTGCGCGTCGGCAAGATGCGTGCATCGTCGACACGCTGATCGCTCGCCAGTGGTGCAGGGCTGTCCCAGACGGGTTCAGAGCCGCTCGCCGCGGAGTCGGCCGGGTCCGGGTCAGCCGATGGGCGGTTCAGGGACTCCTCCGCCACCGTCTCCACCGCCGCCGGGTATGCCGCCGAGGTCGCCACCGTCGCCACCGCCGGCGTCGCCACCACCGTCGCCACCACCGGGGCTGTTCCCGCCGCCGGCGCCACCACCGCCGCCGTTGCGCGGAGCGCCCGGGATCGGGATCGTCACGCCTGGTGCGAGGGTGAGGTTGCCGTCACCGCCCTGGTCGGGGATGTCGAAGTTCGGTATGGAAGGCCCACGTCGGGGCTGCGACGGCGCGTACGTGGTAGCCGGTGCCTCATACGGCACTCCCGCCACGCCGCCGACCGATTCCGGCTCGGGGAACTGCTTGATCTCCTTGCCCTCGAGCGCGGCATCCATCGCCGACTTCCAGATCGACGACGGCAGGCCGCTGCCGTAGATCGACGCGCCGTTGTAGTTCGTCAGGGCGGTGCCGTCGCTGGTGCCGACCCAGACGGCGGTCGACAGCTGCGGGGTGTAACCGACCATCCACGCGTCCTTGTTCTGCCCCGTGTCGCCGAGCTGGACGGTGCCGGTCTTGGCCGCCGACGGCCGCGAACCGAGCGAGGAGTCGTAGAGCGAGTTGCCGTTGGAGTACGCCGCGACCGGTTCGAGGGCCGCGCTGACGTTGTCGGCGACCTTCGCGGGGAAGACGCGCTTGCCCTCGGTCTTGCGCTCGTAGAGGACCTGCCCCTCGGCGTCGACGACCTTCTGGACGAAGTGCGGCTCGTGGTAGACACCCGAGGCCGCGAGCGTGGCGTATGCCGAGGCCATGTCGATGACCCGGGACTGATACTGGCCCAGGACCACACCGCCCTCGGGCTCGCCGTTGGCCTCCTGCAGGGTGTGCTCGATGTTGCCGAAGGACTCGGCCACACCCGCGCGGTGCGCGGCGTCGGCGACCGCCCGGGCACCGCCGTCGAGGTCCATCATCAGGCGGTAGTACACCGTGTTGAGGGACATCTTCATCGCCGTCGCGAGGTTGCAGGTACCGCAGCTCTCACCGTCGGAGTTCTCGACGGTGAGTCCGCCGCTGGCCTGGAACGGCGCGGAGCTGTAGGTCTTCGACAACGGGATGTCCTGTTCGAGCGCCGCGACGAGCGCGAACACCTTGAACGACGACCCGGTCTGCAGGCCCGCCTGGGCGAGGTCCCAGCCGCCCGGGTTGTCGCCGCCGTAGTAACCGCGCACCCCGCCGGTCTGCGGATCGATGGATACCACCGACGCGAGCAGATCATCCGGTTCGCCGTTCAGCTCACCTTCGGGGCACTTGTAGATCCGGTTCTTGCGGCAGGCCGCTTGGACGACGCCGTTCTGGACCTGCGGGTCGATCGTGGTGCTGATCTTGAGACCGCCGGTCCGCAGTTGCTTGTCGGTGATGCCGATGCGGTTGAGCTCGGCGAGGACCTGTCGCTTGATGAGACCGTTGGGCCCGGGGGTCTCGTCGGAGTCGCTGACACGCGCCTTGACGGTCTTGGGGAAGACCGCGTTGTCGGCCTGCGCGCGGGTGATCGCACCGGTCGCGACCATGCCGTCGAGGACGTATCGCCAGCGCGCTTCGGTGACCTCACGGTTGGTGTCCGGGTCGTAGTAGGACGGTGCGCGGATGACCGCCGACAGCAGCGCGGCCTCTTCGAAGGTGAGCGGGTTGCGCTCGGCGCGACGCTTGTCGGTGATCGACTTGTTGAAGAACTTCTGCGCGGCCACCGCGACGCCGTAGGCGCCCCGGCCGAAGTAGATCGTGTTGAGGTATGCCTCGAGGATTTTTTCCTTCGACCAGCCGTGCCGGTCGTTCATCTTCGCGGCGATCGCGAGCTCTTTGAACTTCCGGGAGTAGCTGACCTCGTCACCGACGATCGCGTTCTTGACGTACTGCTGCGTGATGGTCGAGCCACCGCCGGCGGTCTGGTTGCCGGTGATCTGACCGATGGCGGCGCGGGACAGGCCGCGGGGCGAGAAGCCGTTGTTGGTCCAGAACTCCCGGTCCTCGGCGGCGACGATCGCCTGCTTCATCGTCTCGGGGATCTCGTCGAACGGGACGACCGTGCGGTTGCCGTCGGGCGAGGTGACGTCTGCGAGGGTCCGCCCGGACGTGTCGACGATGGTGGCCTTCTGGCTCACCTCCGGTTCGGGGATCTCGGCAGTGAAGTAGGTGGCCGCGAACGCGATGATGAGCACCAGCACGATCGCCGGGACGATGGCGCCCACGATCCCCAGCGCCCACGCGAACCGTCGGTGTCGTGTCGCTGTCTGACTTCTGTTCTGACCGCCGCCGCCCGGACCGGGTCGGACTCCGGTGCGTCGCGGCGTGGGCGAAGAACCACGTGCCTCGCTCATCGTCCACCTTCCTGCCGGGTCGCACGGACATTCGTCATCCGGCGAGCACGGTCAACTTCTCTGGCCTCGTGCCGCTCCACTGTGACAGCAGGCCACCGCCTCGGGCAAAAAACCGCAGGCCGGCGCGCTACTTGGCCATGCGTCGGGAGCGACGCGTGGTCTGCGGCGGCAGCCCGGCAACGTACGACTGGACCAGATGGTTCCAACTGCAGGTCCGGCACACCTCGACCACGTGCACCGAGAACTCCTCGGCGGTCGTCGCGAGCCGGGCGATCTCCTCGTTGCTGCGCGCCGACCCGCTCACCTGACCGAGCCGGTCGCCGAACACCCAGGAAACCAGCGTGACCTGCTCTTTTCGGCAGATCGGGCACATCGTGGTGCTGGGCCGACCATGGAATTTCGCGGCGCGCAGGAGATACGGGCTCGCATCGCAGACCTCGGCAACGGCGGTCCGGCCCGCGTGGACCGAGGACAGCCGAGCGCGCCGCTGCAGGGCGTAGTCGACGATCTGGCGTTGCACGGTTCTCAGGGTACGTGGTCTCTGCCGGGGCGTTGGGCCGACGGGGTCCGGCACGCGGGTCCGATGGAGCCACACCCGGGATGGTCGATCGCCGCGTGGTGGCGTCGTCGCGTGTCCGTCCTCCCGCCGACCGACCGCTCGTGGACACGGTTATATCGGTGCGATACATTGGCAAACACATCGGAACGAGGTGTCGGCTCGTCAGAGCGTGCCGGCACATCGATCCGAGGAAGTAGTGACAGTCATCGGCAGGACCGCGAAGGGGGTGGCGAAGTGCTCGAGTTGGCCATTCTCGGACTGCTTCTCGAATCCCCCATGCACGGCTATGAGCTGCGCAAGCGGCTCACCGGCCTGCTCGGCGCCTTCCGTGCGTTCTCGTACGGATCGCTCTACCCGACGCTGCGTCGCATGCAGGCCGACGGCCTCATCGACGAACCGGAGACGCCCCTGGGCGTGAAGGTGCGGCGAGGCCGGCGCGTCTACCAGCTCACCGACGCGGGCCGGGAACGGTTCGCGGAGCTGGTCGCCGACACCGGACCCCAGAACTACACCGACGACGGTTTCGGTGTGCATCTGGCGTTCTTCAGCCGCACCCCGGCGGTCGCGCGCATGCGCATCCTCGAGGGACGCCGGCGGCAGGTCGAGGAGCGTCGAGAAGGGTTGCGGGAGATCGTCGGGCGGTCCAACCGGGCCGTCGACCGGTACACCCGTCAGCTGCATCAGCTCAGCCTCGAATCCAGCGAACGCGAGGTCCGCTGGCTCAACGAGCTGATCGCGGCCGAGAGCTCCCAGCAGGACGGGTCGCCAGACCCGTTCGACGGACAGTTCGACGACGACCTCGCCGACGGCGAACGGTCACCGTTCGATCCGGGGCGGCCGACGGCCTCCACCGGACGAGCCGATGACGAACATCAAGACCCGGACTCGACGCCGAGCCGGGACGAACAGCTCGACGAACCCGAGCAAGTGAAAACAACGGTGGCGCAGCGAACGACTGCGATGCCGCGACAAGAAGGAGAGCCCGACCATGGGTGAGCCCAATAAGGTGCGCGTTGCCATTGTGGGCGTAGGAAACTGCGCTTCATCCTTGGTGCAAGGCGTGCAGTACTACAAGGACGCCGACGAGAACTCCACCGTGCCGGGTCTGATGCATGTGAAGTTCGGCCCGTACCACGTTCGCGACGTCGAGTTCGTCGCCGCCTTCGACGTGGACGCCAAGAAGGTCGGCTTCGACCTCTCGGACGCGATCTTCGCGAGCGAGAACAACACCATCAAGATCGCCGACGTGCCGCCGACCGGCGTCACCGTCCAGCGCGGTCACACCCTCGACGGCCTCGGCAAGTACTACCTCGAGACCATCACCGAGGCCGACGGCCAGGGCGTCGACATCGTCCAGGCCCTCAAGGACGCCGAGGTCGACGTCCTCGTCAGCTACCTGCCGGTGGGCTCGGAGCAGGCCGACAAGTTCTACGCGCAGTGCGCGATCGACGCGGGCGTCGCCTTCGTCAACGCCCTGCCGGTGTTCATCGCCTCCGACCCCGAGTGGGCGCAGAAGTTCGTCGACGCCGGCGTCCCGATCGTCGGCGACGACATCAAGAGCCAGGTCGGCGCCACCATCACCCACCGCGTGATGGCGAAGCTGTTCGAGGATCGCGGCGTCACCCTCGACCGCACCTACCAGCTGAACGTCGGCGGCAACATGGACTTCAAGAACATGCTCGAGCGTGAGCGCCTGGAGTCCAAGAAGATCTCCAAGACCCAGGCCGTGACCTCCAACCTGACCGGCTCGCTCGCCGGCAAGGTCGAGGACAAGAACGTCCACATCGGCCCGTCGGACCACGTCGAGTGGCTCGACGACCGCAAGTGGGCCTACGTCCGCCTCGAGGGTCGCGCCTTCGGCGACGTGCCGCTCAACCTCGAGTACAAGCTCGAGGTCTGGGACTCCCCCAACTCGGCCGGCATCATCATCGACGCCGTGCGCGCCGCCAAGATCGCCAAGGACCGCGGTATCGGCGGACCGGTCATCCCGGCCTCGGCCTACCTGATGAAGTCCCCGCCGAAGCAGCTCGCCGACGACGTCGCGCGTCAGCAGCTCGAGGAGTTCATCATCGAGGCCTGAGTCTCGTCTAGAGATTCCACTGAACGTCCCCGTGTGCCGGAGTTCCGGCCGCACGGGGACGTTTCTCATCTGCTCGTCGCGAACCACCCCCGGCGGGCATCCGGGTTCCCACAGGTGGTGAGCCCGAGTGCACACTCACTGTGAAACGTCGATCCAAATGGCGAGTTCATCCGGTGACTGCGGATTCTGAACCACACTCTGGAAGCGGAAACCACACGTCGACAAGGCATCTAATTTGGCGCGATTCGCCGTCGGCGATTCGTAGAACCCCATCACAAATCTTCCGCCCGGAGCGGTGAGCGCGTGGACGCTCCGCAGCCACCGCTGGTTCGCGGCTTCAGCGAAGTCGATGTTGTCACCGACTGCCCAATAGACCAGATCGAACTGGCGGGGGAACCCCTCACCCACCACATCGCTCTGGCCGACCAGACCAAAGTTCTCCGGAACCTCTGAGAAGATCCGACGCGCCTCCCGGAGACGGGCGGCATCGATATCGACGCCGAAAGGGACGATGTCGTGCGGGGACCAATTCTGAAGGCATTTGAGGAGAAACCCGTTGGCGCAGCCGTAATCCAGCAGCGTGCCGGGCCGCGGAATGAGTCCGGCGAGGAATCGCCTGCTGTACTCCCATGCCTGCAACATCTCCGATCCGCTCTCTGGCAAGGAGATCCCGCTTCCCTCCAACAAATGGCGTAACACCTCGTCGTCGGAGACGAGGGACGCGAACGAATCGGTCGACACGTCAGCCCGACTCACCGGGCATCTCCTCGAGTGTCCGACACAGCCGACGGGCCGGCTCGACCCACATCCGGTCTCCGCTGGTGGTGGCGTGGGCATCGTGAAAGTAGTCCAGATTTCGAAGAACCCAGTTGCATCTGACCTCAGCCGGGGGATGGGGATCGTAGGAGAGGCGATCATCGCGTTCGACATCGGTCGCGACTGAACGCATCATGGTGGCGTAGCCCCGGAAGAACTCACGCATCGCCTGCTGCCCAGGCGATGCATGACTCGTTGCGACCGCCGCAGCCCACACCCCGAGGTGGTCACAAAAGACCTCGTTGAGTGCGCGACCGGCGTCGATTGCGTACTCCAGCCGGGACATCGGATCAAAGAACGCCTTGTCACTCTGGTCGATCAGACTGTGCAGCCAGGCGGCCACCCGCCGGAGGTCTGACACCGTCATCGTTGATTGCGAGTCATCTCCGAAGTCGACCTCGGTGTGAAGGTCGATCGAATGGGCGAGTTCGTGTCCGACTATGCAACCGAACGTCCCAAAGCTGGCGCCCGGCGCACCGTTGTCGGCGAGGAAGGGTTCGTCGAGCAAGCCCCACGGAAGCAGAGTTCCCCGCGACCCCGGTGGTAATACCCTGTTGCGCTGTACGCCCTCGCCGGGTCCCAGGCGGCGGCTTCCCGCCAATGCCGAGTTGCTCGCACGGCGGCAGCTTCAGTTCGAAATGCGTTGCGCACATTCTCATACGGGTTGTCCGAACACCGAAACTCCGCGGCAACCGGTCTCGCCTCCGGGAGACCGACTCGGATGGTGACCCGCTCGATCTGTTCGGCCAGATGGCGTCGGCCACCGTCTGAGAGCGGAAGATGACAGAGAATTTCCAGGAGAGCATTCCGGACATCGAGCGCGATCGACATCGCCTGCTCGACTCGGGATTCAGTGACGAAACGTTGTCGATACCTCTCCAGAATCTCCTTGGCGTAGAAGCGTTCCGTCAGCCGTTGACAGGCGAGCAGTCGTGCATCGGGGCTATCGCCACCCCGCAGTTGACCGTAGCGGCACCGGATCACTCGTGATCGCAACCACTCCCGAACGGCGGCGAGCGGGTGCGCGGTGAGTGCGTTCGCCACTGTCTCCACCGCTTCGACGTCCACGACCTGCACGTTCAGTTGTTCGGTCAATGCGACGCCCTGGATGTCGAGCCATCCGGTCCAGTCGAAACACGGGGCTCGATCGCAGAGGTCGAGGACAGAAACCCTCTCAGTTCGGTCCGCACTCCGGGTCCGGCATGCGTGAGCGAGGTCGAGCGAGAGGGCACTTGCCTGTGTGTCATCACAAGTAAACTGGTTCTGCGCTACGCCCGGGCCCGACCCACGGTCGTCCGTCTCGCCGGGAACCGTCCTCACGATCAGACGATTTGGCTTTTCCCCCGATTCGAGAATTGGTTCCGTTCGGACCGTGAGTTCCAGCGCGGCGGTCACACCCATCTCGTAGAGCTCGGCGAGCACACGGGGAAGGTCGGACGGCTCCCGCAGGGTGGATACAACCTGCAGCTCCTCGGCGCACACGATGTGCGGATCGACCAACGGATCCGATGCACTCATCGCTGCGGACCAGAATGTGAAGACAGGCGTGTCCTTCAGCTCGCACGCGATGGTATCTCGCACACGACTCTCGGCCATTCTCCATGCGTCCCTGAATGATCCGTCGATCGACACGTTCGGCGGCATCACGTGCTGATCGATCCAATCACCGTTCACATGACAGTAGAAGTCATCTCGCGGACCCACGCCCACGACCTTCACAACGCGGTCTCCGCTGCCTCCAGAAGCGATCGGTACGCTCGGGCCCTCGCTTCCCCATGCAACTCTGAAAGCTCGATTGCCATCCGCGCATACACATCACGGCGATAGTGGAAGCCGGTCGGATCATCGGGCGAGGCGAGTTGACCGACGCCGTCCACCATCGCACTCATATCGACAAAAACCAGGTTCGAATGCTTACGCACCTCAGCCGCCACGGCTTCGTTCAGTGTCTTATTGCGACGGTACTGGTCATCACCCGATGGATAGCTGACATCCCGGCACAGCTCAGGACCACCGATCAGAGCGACAGTGGTGTCGGAGCAGAGCTCTGCCAACTTCGCGACGTATCCCGTCAGTTCACTGGCAGTCAGCGCTGGCCCATGCATAAACTCGCCGAGATATGTTGTCCTACACATTGACTGGCCCAACCAGTGGCCCCATTCGGCGTCGTCGCTGTACGCAGTCAACCGGATGTACTCCGGCGCGCACACTTCGTCGGGATCCTCCGGATGCCGAATGGTGCTACAGCTGTAGTCGACCCACAAACTGATCACGACGAGATCTGCCTCGGCCCAGTCGCCGACCGAGGGGATCGCTCCGATCCAGGGTATCTGCTTGACTCTCAACGACTCTTCACCGTACGCGGCTGCACCCACGAGTAGCGGCAGGCTGCTCTGACCGTATTGCTGCACACCGTCGGCACTGGTCAGCCCACTGACGAGAACGTCCAGATGCTCGCTGGGTGGCCACATCGCGGCCACAAGATCCATGTCGCAACCACCGACGAGACAGACCTGACTCAGGACCGGTGGCGGATGGTCGGCCTCCGCAGGCTCCACGATGGACGAACAAGGCCCGAAGAACTCGTCGACACCCGAGATCCAGTCGACCTCTCGGCCGAACTCAATCAGGGCCGGGTGATCGACTGTCACCCCGAACTCGGTGCGAATCCTGTCGGCGACAGCCTCGACAACTCCTTGGTTGACCACCCGGCATGACCAGAGCAGGTGCTTCACCGACACACTCGGTTCCACCACCAGGTATCCACACAGTCCGTAGTCGCCGAACCTGTCGGCCACGCGGAAGGCCCGGGACACGAGTCCCCCATCGCGACTTAGCTCTTCGACGGCCTCCGGGTCGATCCGACTCGATGTGAGGTTGAGCCGGTTGCTGCGTTGCGAGAGTTCAGCGATTCGTCCGCTGTTGGCCACTACGTCAACCGGAGTGACGGTGATTCGACTGTCCCGCAGGAACGGGACGAGGTCGTTCCCAGGTGAGTTGGCCCGGTGGGATTCGAGTGTCTTCCATCTGCGCTCCAGCACACGGTAGTGTCCGAGTCGTTCGGTACCGCTCGATTCGTCTCCCCATGAATCGAGATCAGCCGTCTCAATGTCGTTGGGAGCCAGCGTCGTCACGCCCAGATCGGCCGCAAGACGTTCGCGCACCCGCAGATCATCGTCGACCACGACCACCGACTCGGCTGCGACATTGAAGAATGCGAGCATTCGGCGGATCGCCGATGCTTTGTCCTCCCACGATATCTGTTCGAACACGATGTAGTCGGCAAGCCCGTGCTGTTCAAGCCACCGGCGGGCCTTCGCGGTCTCGTTGTACGAGCAGATCGAGTTGACCAGCCCTCGCTCGGTCAAAGCCGGCACCAGCTGAGCTCCCTGACGAAGTTCCCCCGCAACGCTGTCGTCGATCACGCCGTCCCAAAGGGTGCCGTCGATATCCCAGATGATCACCTTGGGCCGGAGGTCGGCAACGACGAGCTTCGCCCTCCGATCGCGGGGATCAGGCATCTCCATCCCGCCGGTAGGTGGCGATGATGGTGTAACGGAACGTGTTCGAGCTTACTTTCGTCACTTCGTGGCCTCCGGGCACATCTATGTTCATGATCAGCGCATCACCGAACCGCAGCGGAAGTCCCACGAAGGCCTCCCGATCACCGTCGGTGAACCGTAGTTCGCCGCCGGCCGTCGGCGCCACGGTGCAGCCGAGCACCGCACGGTAGGACCCGGTCGACGACGAACCTGCTCGATCGTCATGGTCGGAGTGATTGCGAATCGAATCGCCCTCCCGCAGCCGGTGGGCTTTGACGGCCTCCAGGACGACGTTGGTGCCGAATCGACTCTGTATGAGCTCGGGAATCTCCTGCGTGAGAACAGTGTCGAGCCGGGACTTGACAACAACCTCCAGATCCCGCCGATCTTGATCGCCGAATGCACCCGATCCGCGAAGCCATTCGCCCTGACTCAGCTCCGGATACTGTTCCGCCGCTGCGTTCCTGGTACCCGTCGATCGATAGAGCACCCACGGACATGCGTCGGTCGAGTCACCTGCCACCGCCACCACATCTCGGCCGTCGCGGGCTTCCGGTGGTGCGGGCTCAAGTCTTTCTACATTCTGTCCGAGCCACGATCGGAGTTCGTCGGACAGCGGACCCAGCACACCGTTCTCCAGGCCGGCTGTGACCTCACGCACCCATCGGGATTCCCGTTCGCGTGCTTCCTCGTTCTGCTCATCGGACACGCCGAGCGAAAGGGCCCGCCCACGGACCTGGGCGGCTCGCCCGAACGAGATGAGCCCGTGGATGACATCGGACAGGGTGCGGGTCACACCCGGTTTCCACGGGACAGGCATCGTCAGCTCGGACTCCGGAAGCACTCCGCCGAGGATCTTCTCGGCCGCATTCATCAGTGCATGCGCTTCCTCGTGCGCGAGGCAGGCCACCAAGTCCACCGGAGTCCGTCGAAAGGACGAGTACAGCACGAAGGGCGCGGCTTCATCCGTACCCGCGTTCGAGGTGTGCTCCCCACGCTTCAGCGGAACGACATCAGCCTGATAGCGATCCATAAGCGTCGGAACAAGTTGGTGCGCCATGTCGGCTGCCGCAATGATCTCCTCGTGCGCAGTCTCCCAACAACCCTCGGGTGCGAGATCGAACAGCGACTTCGAACGGGGAAGCCGGTACGCACTCTCGAAGGCGTCGACTCGCAGGCCGCCGGTTCTCGGTCCGGACCGATACTCCCCGTGCACAATGCCGGACTCTATACGGAGCCCCGAATCGGAGTTCAGTTCGAAGGCGCCGATAGACGGTAGGGAAACCACCGGCCCGCCCTCGGCACCGCGTGAGAGCAGGTCGGTGCGGAAGCCATCGGCAACATACGAGCTACCCGAGAGCACAGCGGCTGCCGCCCGGAATCGCTCAAAATCGGCTGCGAGCTCCTCGAACCGGTTTGTGTCGTCTACTCGTATCGCACTGTGAACCGATGTCATCCAGATGTACCCCGCGCCGTAGCCGACCACGTGCGGCGCCATCTCGAGTACCTCGAAGATCGTTCTCGACAGCTCCGGGAACGGAACCTCGAGACTCTGGGCGAGAGTGCGGAATGACCCGCGAATCCGTCCGCTCAGGAGGTCGAGCACACCCAAAGCCCGCTCTGGACGGACGTCGAGGTCAGCGAGTTCGGTCCAGATGTCGTCACTCGCTCGGTCAGTTCTCAAGTCGCATCCTTCTCAGACGCTGAACAATGCTGTGTACAAGTCGATCTCGCTCCACCTGATAGTTCGCCCACGTGACATGCGGCCCGCGCCGGTTGATCAGTAGATCCACGGCCGGATGCTTGCTACGCGGGCCGAGTAGTGGACGCTGTCGAACTCTGGGGTGCGCGGTATCGGTCGCCAACTCGGCACATACGGTCTCAAAGAGCTTGACCAACGCCTGCTCGTGAACGTCGCTGAAGCTGACCACACCTACGTAGCATTCTGTGTAGTCCTCGCACGGCTCACGCGAGACTCGATGGCCGTCGCAACTGGAGTACGTGACCAGATTCCACTCGGTGACCAGTTCGACAACAAGGCTAGTGACCGCAGGCTCCAAGCACTCTAGAAACTCCGGATGGTTCCGGGAGACCGAGGCTCCTTGGCCCCATGCGAACGTCCCTTCGGGACGCACACGCCCGTCGGCGTCGGCCACGAGCGAACGCGACAATCTGTTTCGCTCGTGATCTCCCTCCAACCACGATTCCAGGAAGGAATCGATGTCACTGAGGTAGTTGAATCCTTTCTGCGCGCGCAGGACCCATAACTCCGACTTCTCACCGGAAGACGTCACATCGGAGCGACGTGCACTCACCAGGAAGCCGGCGTCCCGTGCGATCTCCTCGAACTCGTCGTCCGTCAGAAGCAGCGATTTCATCTGTTCCTCGAATATCGCTGTGCCGTCCCGTCGTACCACGAACCGGTGGACCAAAGATTCATCAGCGAGGTGGCATTGTTCGGTGATCGATGTCCCTTCGACCGCTGCCCAGACCCTCTCCCCAGCGGTGATCGAGAACTGCTCCACCACAATGACACCGAAGTCCGGCATCGCACTCCGGATGTTCCGGAGATCAGACCGCAACCCGTCATGCGACTCGTTGATGAACAGGATGTGCGACAACGCGACAACCACGTCGAATGCGCCTCTCACCCCGATGTCGCTGAGCGAGTCGCCTACGACACGTACCGCCGGATGCAATGCTCTCGAGATCCGCCTGAGCGTGCCGGATGTCTCGAATCCGACCACTTCGCTCGCACCGCGCCGGTGGATCTCGGCCGCGTACCTCCCGCAGCCACTCCCCAGGTCCGCGACGCGTTTGCCGTCGACACCCCCGCAGGAGTCGATGAGATCGCGGATCAACGCCGCGTCGTTGTCGGGTCGCATCTGCGATGTGCCGACCACCGTCATCACAGCCCAGAAGTCATGCGCCGCGATTCCCTCGTCGAGGGCCGACTTCACCAGAGCGCTGGGGATGCCAAGCGCGTCCACGACTCGATCATCGGGACCGAATTCGTCGACCTCATCCGTTGCTTGCGGACTCGATGAGTTCACCCCGCGGCTCCGACGCCGGCGGTGTCCGCCCGCTCCACTCGCCCACGTACATCAGTGTCGATGTGGTCGATGATCTTCTTCATGTCCGAGCAATAGACAGTCTGGTTCTTGAAGCCGTTCAACAAGTCCCATCGATGGGAGATGAGACCTCCACCGCACACCTCGAGAACGGGGCAGCTTCGGCACACCTCCGGCAGGGCTCGCGCCCCGATCTGTCGGCAGACTACGCCGGGATGGGTCAGGACCTCGTCGAGTTCATGGGTCATGACATTCGCACCGGTGGCGGCCGCGCCGTCGTAGGTGAAGCCGATGCTGTCGACCAGTTCGATGTCGCCGTTGGATTCGATCGTCACGAGTTGGGCCGGTGCCAGGCCCAGGGATTCGAACGAGTACTCCCCGCCGAGTAGGAGGTGAATGATGTCATCGAACAGACGCAACCGTATCCGTGACTCATCGGTGGACCACACACGGTACAACTCGATCAGCCAGTCCCCGTACGGCGCGTATGCGTCGAGTCGACGGTCCGGGTTCTTTCGTACCGGTAGCGCTTCCCATGTCCCATGTGGAAGCAGCACGTCAAGGCTGGTGAATCCGAGATCCTTGATCGTGCCGTACACGTCGGCGGGGTCGTTCTCGAGATCGATCACCGCGAGAGCCCCCTGAACGAGGCCCGGGAACCGCGAAAGATTCGAGATCCCGCGTACAACACGCGCGAAGGACGACTTCCCCCCGAGGTCCAACCTGTGGGAGTTCGACTTCTCTCCACCATCGAGGCTAACCCCGACGTGGATATCGAGTTCAGCCAATCGAGCAGCGACCTGCTCGGTCACCAGGGTGGCGTTGGTCTGCATCGAGATCTCCACGTGGACCGGCGCGAGACCGGACTTCATGCGCCCGACAAAGTTCTCTATTCTGCTGATCCCGCGTAGTAACGGTTCACCACCGTGTATGGACACTGCCACGGACGGCAGGCCGTGTCGCATTGCGTGCGAACGAATCCGAGCCGCCGCCGCATCCACCAGTTCGTCACTGAGTTCCGCGGGTGCTTGTTTCCACGAATCATCACCGAGGTTGTACACGTAGCAGTAGTCGCAGTTGAGATTGCAGCGCGTTTGGATTTTGAAGATGAACTCGTTGATCGGATGGGGACGCCACCCCTCCGCTATCGAAGTGGTGGCATCGCACGATCCGTCGTATGGCCAGAGTTTCACGAGTCGCTACGCGTTGTGCGAACCGAACTGTCCGTGACGGAAGAACTCGACGCTGTCGGTCTCCTTCTCTCTCTTGAGCCGCTCAACTGCCTCGGCCAGGAGGGAATCGCTGTCGACCGCGCTTCCGACGAGCTCGGAGAGCTTCTTCTTGCCAGTGGTCATGTGTTGTGTCCGTTCTTCTTTGGCGGATAGCTTGGACCAGCACTGCAATGCTAAGCGGGCGATTTGGGGGCGGCAACGTAAGTGCAGAAATTCGTATGAATGGAGTAGCGAGGCTCTGACACCGACCGATGGTGTGCAGGTCACGTCGGACAAGATCGAGTTGCTCCCACGCCATCATCGACCTCGACCCTGTGATCGAAGGTAGCGGCGATGGTCCGAGTTTTCTACCAAATCTGCACTCGCGGTGCTGTTTCCAGCACTGCAGCGAGGTCAGGATCCAGTGCGGCAGCCATTGCGCGCTGACGTTCCAGGAGCAAACGCCCGTTCCCGTCAACCAACGCCGGTGGCGGCGCCATCGGCAACTCGGCAGTCCGCAGGAACGTGGCGGCGAGCCCGAGCACGAGCGACGTCGGTGGTTCGTCCTGCATGGCTGCGCCTGCTCGCGGTCCGGTCGACACGTCCAGTGCCACCGGTTCATCCGGCATCAGCGTCCCCGAGAAGCCATACACCCCGGCGTTGATCATCGTGTCGATGAGATCCGCGGTGACAGTGGTCGCACCCAATTTGTAGGCCAGTAGGAACGTCCACGTCATCCGGTGTTCGAGCGTGTCGCGCCACCTGGCACGCCGCCACGAGTCCGTGAACTGGAAGCGCTCATAGTCGGACGCGATGAGGGACGCAACTGCGGTGTCGACCGCTTCGGCGCCGAGTGTGGCCTGCCGCTGCGGGTCGAGGGCGGCCTCGGTCGTGAGGCGTTTGACGCGATTCCACTGCAGCTTGGCGAGCTGGTGGTGCATTCCCGCTGCCGCGAGCCCGTTGCTCGCAGCGTCGAACGCGGCATCGGCGACAGCGAAGTCATGGCGGGCAGTCGCAGCATTCGCGCGGTTGTACTCGCAGATCGCAACCCGATCGGGCTTCCCGATGCTCTCGTAGTAATCGATGACCTCTGCGAGTAGTGTCTCGCCGCGGTCGACTTCCCCCGACCCGAGTAGAACCAGCGCCAAACCCATCCGGCTCTCGGCAGCGTGCTCTGCGTCGCCGGCCGATTCGAAGATCTTGATCGCGCGTTCGAAAGCCGGTCGTGCGAGATGAGCCCGACCAGATTCCACGTGGACCGCCGCCAGAGACGTCAGGCACATCGCTTGGCGCACCGAGTCGTGTCCGAAGAAGTCGACGAGTTCGGAGAGGAGCCGCTCCGCATCCGCGCCCCGGCCCGACTGGTAGAGGTTGTTCGCGAGGTTCAGCCGTACTTCGGCAGCGTCATGGAGAAGACGGCGATCCAGATATATCGATTCGGCCATCCGGAGCACCTCCTCTCCTTCGTCGAACTCGCCCACCTGTGTGCACATGGCGCCGAAGTCGTTCAGCGAGCTCGCGAAGTGCTCCGGGTCAGCGACGCTTGAGAGCTCCTCACACGCGATTCCGAACGCGTCGTAGGCGGATCCGAAGTCACCGGCGGTGTGTGCGAGCAGACCGACGGTTTGCAGAAGCTCGGTGGCCCGCGCCGGATCGACTTCGAGACAGGCCTCGCGTGCAACGAGAAGCAACTCGATCACGACATCGTGATCGGCAACGCCTGCAAGGTGTTCGGCGAGGTCCACGTAGGCCTCGACAACCTCACGCGGATTGCCGCCGTCGTCGGCCCGTTGCGCCCGCTCATCTAGTTCGTCGAGGCGTCTCGACCATTCCTCATCCGATTCCTCTGTGTGCTGCCCGTCCTCCGGCACGGTCACGATGATGGCCTTCCTCGGGATGCACTTGCCGCTCCCGCAGTGACGGGCCGATACCCGCAGACATGGGTGCCAACCGCAGCCCAGGTGAGTGGTGAGGTAGCTGGTCCCGGCGTGTCACGCCACTGCTGCAGTTTGGTCCGTTGCCATTCCGCCAGAGCGGCAGAAGGATCAGACGTCGTGTGCGTGTCGTCCACAGCCAGGGCCAGTTCGGTCGTCGGACCGGGAACCGCGGTCACACCGGCGAACCTGTCGAAAGCCGCGTCTGAGGGCAACGTCCAGCGTGTTGTGGTGACGATCTGGGCGCCCCCGCCGAACATGGCGACGAGCAGTCCGAAGGTCTCCGAGCTCCGATAGTCGACCCCACCCTCACATGCGATCACCGCCACTCGCGGAGGCATTGGCCACCATTGATGCCCGGATCTCCTGTCCCGCACAGGATCAGCGTCCTCGGGACCGACTTCGGGGTTGGCGGTACCGAGCAGCAGATCCAGTGCGGTGAGCGGTCGATGAGCTCGATTCACCGACGCGGCCAGTCCCCACACCTGCTCGTCGTCGTACATGTGGATGGCCGCAGACCCGGGCTGGTCAACCGTAGAACTCACATGTCCGAAATAGAACAGCCGACTCGGTCGCGATTCGTTGAGTTCTTCACTCAGATCCCATCTGCTCACGGCCCGCCCGATGCCCGACAGATCGGTCGTCGGATGCCGAACGATTCGGTCTCGAAAGAGGCCCTCGTTGGTTGAGCCTCCTGTTGTCGCGAGGCCGCGCGACGATGAGGTGGCGAGCACCTGCCTCAGTCCAGATCCGGCCGGCAACCTCGGATCCACCAAATACAGAACCGGGCGTTGCGGAACCGCTCCTGTCCAGGGCTCCGGGGTCCGGGCCCGCCCCAGATGGAGTGCCGCGGGCGGTTCGTACACGACGTCGGCGAGCTCGATCAGCCGCTGGTCATCATCGATGACGAGCAGCTCCAGCGGCACCCTCGCCAGAGACCTGCTCGGCGTGACGCGGATCGAGATCCGACCGTGCCTAGCCCGATCGCCTATCTCGGTCATTATCTGTGCAGGCACGATGGCCCGCGCGAACGCTTCACTCAGTGTGTACTCGCTCCAGTACCGAGTGAATTGACCGGACAACGCCTTTCGGACCGCATCGCCCTCGGCATCTCCAGTGGGATGGTCGATCTCGGTGTCGGCGTCAGTGGTGATGAGTGCGGAGTCGAGCCGGGCCAGCAAGCGACGCATGGTGGATGCGGGTATCGCATGCACGATCGGATGGTCCGGGTTGTCCAACCAGCGGAACGACACGTACGTGCTGTCCGCGTCGACAGCTCGGATCAGCAACTCCGACGCGGGTGCCGGGTTCACCTCCGCCCGATCATGTGCAGTTCGGCGAGCGTCGGGCCTGCCGCGCCATCGCTGGGCGGTGGTTCGGAGAATCTGGCTGCGAGAGAGACCAGGATGTCGCGATAGGACGCCACGAGCGCGGACCGATCAGTGTCACCCCACCGTCGCGTCATCTGTCGCAAGAGCATTCGGGCCTGATCGATCGCCTCGGCGGCACCAACTTGTTCTGCATCCGCCATCTGCGCCGCGGCCGCTATCCGGCTCTCGTCGTCCACCACCCCCAGGCCGGCGCGGATGGCGCCAGCCGCCCGATACCGAGTCCAGGCGTAGCGGCAGTGACGGTCGACCCGGGCGACGGACATGCCGAATGGATCGAGTCGCAGTGCCGAAAGGTCGGCATCGGCCCCCAAAAACGCACATCGTGCGCCCTCGACAAAACCATCCGGATCGTCAATGCGTGCGACGACCCGGCCGTCCACCGCGACAGCCTGTGCGAACGCCAGTATCTCTCCGGAGGAACGGTCGGCTGCGACGGCGAATATCCCCTCGGCGGTGACTGATTCCGCGTCGACGCTCGACCGAATCGCGGCCGAGATCTCGATCGACCCGTCCGCGTTCTCGTGCACCTCGATCTCCGGCTCCTCCGGGCCGTCGAAACGCAGCAGGCGGGCAGGCAACGATGCGAGGTCGGCGACCTCCATCGTCACTGTGGAGATGGAACCGAGTTCGGATGCCAGGGCGAGTTCGGCGCCGGCGCTCGTCACCTGAAACACGTCCCATACGGCATCAGCTCGATCAATGCGCGCGCTGAGCAGCGACAGCGCCTCGCGGCGCTCATCTTCGGGCATGGAATCCGTCGGCGCCGCTGCGATCACCTCGGCCAACCTGTCGACCATCGGGCCGAGTTGATCCGTCGATTCGATCTCGTCGACGAGACGGCCCGGGACCGATGCCGCAAGAGCGTAGTACCAATCGGTCATCGGATCTCCGACGAGCGCCCGGGAATGGGCTGCGTCGAGCAGCAACACCCCATCGTCGAGCTCGCCGAGATGAACGACATCGACAGCTGCCACGGTCAGGAGCCGGACGAGTTCGTCGCCGAGGATCGGATCCGGCACGGCCTCGGAGTCGCTTGCACCGAGCAGCTCTTCGAAAGAAGACGGAAGGGCGAAGCCGTTCGTCAACCGGCGCAGGGATTCGCCGGATTCCGCCGTGAGCTCCACCGGCCTTTCGGGCAGCAAGGCGTCGACGGTGATGGCCACACCGCCGATGGTCACCGTGATCGGCAGGATGGCTTCGGGGTGCTCGGCTCGCCATTCCATGCTCCCGTCCGGCCTGTGTCTCACCGTCCCACTCACGATGCCTCCTCCGGGCGGAGGTGTGCGTCGAAGACGCGACGAGCTCGCGTGACAGCGGTCTGCATCATCAACAACACTGTCATTTCGGCGGCCGACGACGCTTGGCTGCGTGAGTCACCTGGCTGTTCTGCTTGCCAACGGCCCGAGATCGTCTCCCGAAGAACCTGCTGGGACCCATCCAGATCGAGGCCTGCGGTCAGCAGGGCCATCGCTGTTCGTGCCTCCCAACACAACTCACCGTCGACACGACTGGCGCGATCCTGGCCTATCAGCGTCGCAGCGACACGTAGAAGGTCGTCCGGACCTGAGTCTGACGGTGCGGTCGTGTCCTCCAGCCGATCGTCGGCGCGGGCGCTCCCCTGGTCGTCACCGGTCACCAGGTGTGTCTGGCGGCGGCGCCGAATCGTGCCGCGCCGCCATTCATCGATCCGGACCGCGTCGAGACGCACGAGTAGGTAGAACTCGGTGCCCTCCAATGCCTTTCCCGCATGCAGTCGATTCACGTAAGTCGTCACCACACGTTCGTACGCTTCGGCCAGGTGATCCGGGTCGAACGCCCTGTTCCCGAAGCGCTCCGCGATGACCCGGTTCAAGAACTCCACCGCGACCCCGCGCAGCTCGTCCCGGCGCCGGTCCGAGAGTGGTTCGTCAGGAACCGCGCCGAATTCGGTCATCACTCGATCGCCCAGATCGGCGAGGTCGGCACGATCGGCGTCGGTCAGTACATGGTCACCGGTGAATCCTCTGTGGACCAGTTTCGCGATCGCAGTGGCGAACGTGTCCAATGCGATGACCTCGTCGGCATCGGTTCGCTTGCCGGGTCC
This sequence comes from Gordonia sp. ALPHA1B1, assembly GCF_005502615.1. Taxonomy (NCBI): domain Bacteria; kingdom Bacillati; phylum Actinomycetota; class Actinomycetes; order Mycobacteriales; family Gordoniaceae; genus Gordonia; species Gordonia sp. ALPHA1B1. The sequence continues at coordinate 42,909 of NZ_SCOC01000021.1, forward strand.
GAGCGCGAAGTCGCGCACCGTGGCGAAGGATTCGTGAACGGCCGGCGTCGCGGCCAGGCTCCGGCGCACACTGCGTGCCGCGGCGCGGCGCGCTTCACGAACCGCGACGCCGATGGGTTTACGCAACCCGACCGGGGTGACGTCAGCCAAGCTGGTGAACCATCCGGCGGTGTATCGACTCAGTGGCGCGACAGCGTCGTGGCACGCCTCCCCAAAGTTCGCGATCGTCTCGGCGTCGGCGATTCGCACTTGACGACTTCGCGCCATCAGTGCGCTGGTGGCGCAGTATCGCTCACCGAACCACGCCTTACGTCCGAGCGCGCCGCACCAGCCGTGCAATTCTCCTGTCAGGGTGTGCATGTCGGAAATCGGCGACCGTATCGCCCGCCGGTACTGCGACATGTATCCCACTCGGTCGATACCTTCCGGCGGAACCACAGGCAGGAAGTCGGCACCAGGCCCGGGGTCTCCGGAAATATCGGGTGGCGCAAGTCGGCTCACTCCGGCGCTCCTTCGTCGATGTCTGCGGTAAGTGTACGGATTACCCGCCACGCGTTCGCATTCCCGGCGAGGCACCCGCAACTTCATCGTTTTGGAGGAGACCACTTCGTCCATCCGCGGACTACCGTCGCAGGCATCGACATTACAGAGAGGGCCGAGGTGACTGCGTGCGAGCGATGCGCGCGACTGCTGGACGTTTGTCCTACATGCCGGGGGCAGGCGGGCGGTTACAGCATTGCCGGACGCCTCACCTGCGTTGCTTGCCTCAGCACCGGCCGACTATGCCCCGTCCACGGCTCGTGCTGGCGGGCGGCTCCTTGATGTCGCAGACGCGGCAGGCCCCGAACAACTCTGGGCAGCGCCACCTGCGCCACGCGGCGGATATCCCCGCCGGCACTCAGCGACGGAGCAGTTGGTTGCGATCAATCCAGCCATCGGCCATCAACTCGATGAGCAACTGCGACTTGTTCGACACCTGGTGTCCGGCCTCGACATAGCGTTCGGTGACGCGGCGCAGGTGTGTGCGGACGGTGCTCTCGGCGATGTAGTGCTGCGCCGCCGTCTGCCGAACCGTCGCACCGAGCACATAGGTCAACACGACTTCACACTCCCGGTCGCTGAGTCGAACTCGGCGACGCGTGCGGGACGGGGCGATCTTCTCGAGTACCTGCCGGAGGACACCGGCCGAGAACGCCGAATCGGGGAGCCCGACACCGGTAGACGGGTCCGGTCGAACCCCGATTCCGATGATTCTCGAGTCGCGGAACCAGCCCAACTCGCTCAGCCGCGCCAATCGTCGTTCACTGCGGACGATCACGGCGGCGACCGGGCAAGGTGGCAGCATGTCGGCCTCCGCATCGACATCGATGATGCTCACCCGATGACCGAAGTCCTCGAGGAGTGCCATCAGTGCGACATCACCCAGGTCGTGCTCGGCGATCACCGCCATCGGCTGCCGCACAGTGAGTTCGCGCATGGGGACGTCGAGATCGTGGCTGATGTCGGTGGTCATGAACACTCCTCGGGAAGGGGTACGGCGGGCGTCGGCGGGATATCGGGTACCCGTCAAGAGTGAGGTGATCCCGCCGAGCGATCAGCCACAGTGACGACATTTTCGTGCTGGGTTCGGACGGATTCCGCCCCCGAAGAGCGACGCGGAGGTGGAATCGCGCATGAATCGGACCAGTACGGCAAGATGACGCGGGTGACGACCGGACTCCGCATCCTCATCGCCTCGCCACTCGGGCACGTGGTGGCAGACCCGCTCAAGGCAACGTTCGAGGGCTCCTTGGTGACAGTCGCCCGGGATCGCGATGAGTTTCGCAACGCGATCGCGGCACGCGTGCGTTTCGATGTCGTCAGCGCAGACCTCATCTTCAACCACGCCGAACTCGAGTGGACTTTCGACGGCCTCGACGTCATCGAGGGGCTGCGCACGTCGGATCGTCTCGCGCCCGTCCTGCTGGCCACGCAAGGCCACTCGATGGAGGAGGACCATCTCGCCGAGGCACGACGACGTGCCGATGTCTCCGGTGTGGTGGCCAAGTCCGCAGGTCTGCACACCTTCGTGGAGTCCTTACGGACTGTCGCCTACGGCCAGCGGATCACCAGTCGGCCTGAGTCGGGCTCGCGCCCATCCCTGTTCGAGATGTTCAACGGACGCCGCGGAACCACTGCGGCGCGCATGGCCGGGGCGATCGCCGCCGGCAACGCGGCCGACGTCGCGACCCTGGCGGAGGTGGCGCGCGTGTCCGCCAACACCGCGAGCAAGGTCGCGTCCAACTACGTAGGTCCCATGATGCGTGCCCGCAACGAACACGACGAACGCCTGCCGCTAACACAGGCGTCTGTCTTCCGGTGGTGCGGTCTGCACGCGCGCTACATCGTGAGCTGGTGTCGGCGCCATGGCCACGCTGATGTCCTCGCGCCACGGTAGGTGGCGGGAGTAGGAATCTCATAAACACACCAGATCACCCGCGCGGACGTGTCTCCGTCCCGAAGGCACCCGGCCCCCACAGACGATCCGTCGAGCAACGGTGGCACCGACCGCGCCGGCAAGAGTCGCTGCGCTGCCCAACTGCGGCCATGACGGGATCGAGCGGCCGACCTCGCCGAGAGCATCGTGCACCCGAGGTGACACGTCGGGTCCGACGATCGCGCCGGCAAGGCGAATCTTGTTGGCGGGGTCGGAGAGTTCGTCGGCGCTCAACGACCCCAGATCGCCCGCCATCCCGTGGAACTCGGGATAGTCGGGCTCCAGGTCGTAGCGTTCCACGTCGACGATGACGTCGTCACCATCGTCGGTGACCATGATCAGCGGAACCGCCGCCGCCCTCGCGGCGCGCCGAATCGCCACCTTCATCGCCAGATCGTCGACCTCCTCGAGGACAACGTCTGCACCTGGGCCACCGGGGGGCGTCAGAAAGCGCTGTAGGTCATCGGGGCCGACACCTCGGTCGAATGTCTCGACTGTCGTATATGGGTCCAGTTCGAGTAACCGCCTCTGCGCGAGAGTCGTTTTCGCCACGCCGAGATCGCACACCGACCCGTTCAACCGGTTGAGATTCGACGGTCCGAGCACATCTGGGTCGCCGATGCGAAAGCTGCGAGCCCCCGTCAGCGCGCATGTGTGTAGCAGGGACGCACCCACACTCAACCCGGCGACTGCGATCGTCGCGCCAGACCACCTCGCCTGCTCCTCGTCGGTGATGAGGAACCGATTCCGGGACGTGCGGATTCGGTGGAAGATCTCGTCGTCGGGCAGGCGGACCAGCACGTCCCGCCACGGATAGAAGACATAACGGCTCCGGCGTTCGAGTTCGCAGTGCGCCAGCGGCTCCAGCTCCGTATCGAGGCGCACCATTGCGCAGTACTCGTCGAAAGCGTGTGCCCAGGCATCGACGACACGAGTACCGGCGCGTCGGATCTCCTCCAGACGTCGGCAATCGAGCCGTGGGTCCAAGATCTCGATCATCGCCGACCCCGCAAGGTGTAGGTGTGCTTTGCACCGGGTCGGAAGGGCCCGGTTCCGTAGGGGTGCACGTTGACCACCGGAGTGGTCCGCTCCTCCCCGTGTGAACTGCGCAGCGTTCGGAACTCGTCGTTGTTGTCCAGTAGGGCTGCCAGACACAGACTTCGCAGTCTCTCGGCCAGACCTGGTTCCGGCGTGGTTGCTCCGGCCGAAAGCTCGACGTCGATGCGCAATACCGGGCAGTGATCGTCCCCCGGACTTCCGTCCGCGCAGAACCGCCCGGTGACCGACCGTGCGACCGACGCGGCGTCGAACGCCGAGGCCAGCTGCGCAGGGAAGATGGACGACGAATAGAAGGATGTGGCCACATCCGGCCGACCGGTCAGGACCACGAAGCACCCTTCGGGATCGACGATCGTGGACAGATCGTCGAATCCACTCATCTTCAGCACCTCTTGGAGTTCTAGGCCGGTGAGGACGCGACCCTGGTCATTGATCCGGTAACGCACCAGGGGCAGGGCACTGTCGATCGTGAACAAGAGGTACCCGTCCTCGTCTACCTCGGTGTAACGGCGCATCGGGTCGACCTCGACGAACGTGGTCAACGGTGTCGCGTTGCGACCGAACAGTTCCCGCCGCAATTTGTCAGAAGTGAATGCCGCCCGGCGGACGGTCACGGTCGTCGGTGTCTCGTGACCCATCACGCCTGCCTCAGCTGTCCCGTACATCAGGCATACCCGCTCCGGGCGGTGAAGCCGACCGAAGCGTTCCAGTACGTGGTCGCGCCATCGCTCGGTGATGCCTTCACCGGCCAGCAGGAGGTGCAGGTCCTGGGTGAGTGCGTCGGCGGGCAACATGTCGAGCACGTCTTTCACCAGGGGGGGGTAACCCGCGAGTATCACCTTCTCGTGGCGTGGACCCAGTTCGACCAGACTCGCAACCGCCGCCGCGACATCGATTCCCGGTGTCGCCACGGTGATTCGACGATCGTCTTCGTGTAGTCCGAGAGCGGCCTGATAGCTGTACGTGCCGCCGATCCAGGTCCCCATCGCGAAGCAGACCACAACCAGGGTCGTGTGCCCTCCGATATCGAAGCACTCCTCGAAGATCCGCCCGTAGTAGTCGGCAGCATCACGAGCGGCCCGGGAGTCGCGAGGGAAGTATGTCGGCGATCCGGTCGAACCAGATGTCGCCGACCATGTCTGTGCCCGTGAGATGTCACCGTCCCACATCAGTTCATCCAGCTCGTGGGGAGCCAGGTAGTCGATCTTGGTCGTGATCGGCAGCGCAGCGAAATCGTCTCTCGTCATGATCCGCTGCGGATCGCAACTGTGTGCCCGGAGATGGGCTCGGTATGCCGGAACCCGGCGGACGACGCGGTCTGCGACATCGATGGCGTGGTCGAGGCCTGCCGCCGCAGCAGTCCGTTGCGTGGATGTCGGTAGTTGATACATGGTTCCTCCTGGTCGTTGTGACCGAGGAGCCGTTTCCCCACCCTGCTGGATGCCGCTTCTTCTGTAGGTTGCTGTCTCTGACGAGTCGGCCGGATACAACAGAGCGCCCCGTCCGACTGGCTTGTCGGACGGGGCGCTCTGTCATGGTGCACCGGTCCCTCGGAGGCGCCAACATGCACGCAACCCGACGGGCGGCGTGGTCACCCAGGGTAGGTCGGGTCACCCCATTCCGGTGTCCATTCGGCCGCGACCTCCGCCGGCCTGATCACATACCCCGACAGTTCGTACCCGTGCCGTACCCGCTCGACGATCCGCAGTGTGTCGTCCGAGCTCCCGCGCGGGCTTCGACTCGTGACCACTCGGTGTCTGGCCTTGTCGACCTCTGATCCCGGTGGGCACTCGATCGTCTCGATGCCGAAGTCCTCGAGAATGTCGTGCAATTCGTCGACCACGCTGGCGCTCAGGGCCCATGGGTCGACCTGCCGACGTCCCTGCTCGAGTTCGACCCGATCGATCAAGGCCGCCAGCTGCCGCGCGATGGGACGGAGCAACGTCTGCGTCATCCCGACCTCGGCGGCCGCGGCACGATCTCGGAGGGCGATCAGCGACTGCTCATAGTTGCGCTCGACGACCCCGGAGGCAGTCGCCATGGCACTCTCCATCCGGTCGAACCGAAGGTGCAATTCGCTGAAATCCACTGTGCTCGAGACCGAGGGCCATGCTGCCGCCGGCCGACCCGACACCTCTCCCGTCGGCGCACCCTCGCGCGAGGCGGCTCGATCGGTCCCATCCACATCCGGGTACACCGGATCGCACTCGGTGAACTCGCCGACGTCGGTGCGGGCGGGACCGGCAGGCGCCGGGTCACGTACCGGATCAGCGGCCCATCCGGTGCTGTCCGCGGAGCTCACTGCACCACGATCTCTCGACTTTGTTTACGGAGGGACTGGACTTCCATGGCATCGAGGTTGGCCGTTCGCTGTACGTTCATCTGGCCGATCAGCCGACCGCTCACCGCGTCATGGAGCTCCGCCTCGACAGTCTGGTTCTCTCCGATGACGAACACGACCCGAAGCGGCGCCTTGGCAGGCAAGTCATAGTCGAGAGCGAGTAGCGACTCTCCGATCACTTTCACGTACTGGAGTTCGGCTCCGTTCTCGTCACCCTCGGTGATCCGGAAGTTGATCTGGCGCGTCGCCCCCACCGTCGAGAAGGAGCTGGCTTCAACCCGATTGGGCACCCTCGTGTTCGGCACGACGACAAGGCTGTTCAGCATCTTCGATCCGTCGTCGGCCAGAACCGCGACGCCGAGTCCCTGCGCGACCACGTCGGACACGGACGCCTGCACCGCTGGTGGTTCACCTGTCTCTACCGCGTTGCGGAGCTCTGCAACGATGGCCGCTCCCAGCGCGACGGCCTCATCGGGATGAACGCTCTTGTCGGGCTCGAGTCCGGTCCACTCCTTGACCGACCGCTCCACGATCTTCATCCGGGTGGATCCGCCGACCAGCAACAGTTTGTCGACGTCGGAGTAGGACAGTCCGCATTGATCCATCACATCCTCGAGGATGTAGCGGGTCCGGGTCACCAGGTCGCCGACGACCCGATCGAATTCTTCACGCATGATCGTGATGGACTCGGTCCCGATCCGGATCTTCGCTTTGTCGCTGGTGGACAACCTGTGCTTTGCCGCCTCGGCTTGCTCGCGGATGAGCGCCTGTTGTTTGTCATCGTCGGGATCCAGCTCGCCTCCGAGATCCCGATACTTCGCTTCGGTCAACCTGATGAGCTCGTTGTCGAAGTCGAAGCCGCCCAGGTTGCGATCGCCTGCCGACGCCAGGACCGTGAAGTTGTTGTGCGAGATGTCCATCAGCGTCACATCGAAGGTGCCACCGCCGAGGTCATAGACGAGGACCCTTCCGTTGTAGCCGCCCTTGAGACCGAAACTCAGAGCTGCAGCGGTGGGTTCGTTGATCACCTGCAGAACGTTCAGTCCTGCGATCTCTCCGGCCTGGCGTGTTGCGGTTCGCTCGGCATCACCGAAATAGGCCGGCACGGTGATGACCACCTCGTCGACCTTCTCGCCGAGATAGGCCGATGCATCGTCGACCAAGAATCTGAGGATGAACGACGAGATCAACTCGGGTCCGTATTCGGTCGAGTCGCCGTCAGGGATGAACTTGTAGTCGGGGCTTCCCATGTGACGTTTGACGTAGCGGACGACGTTGCCGGGCATCGACGTCTCTGCGTTCTTGGCCTGCTTTCCGACGGTGACGTCACCGTCGTCGAACAAGACCGCGGACGGAGTCGTGTTGTCGCCTTCGCGGTTGTGGATGATCGTCGGGATGCCGTCGTCAGCCAGCACCGCAACCGCTGAATTCGTTGTACCCAGATCGATTCCGATGACCTTGCTCATTGCAGGTGCCCAATCATCAGCGCGAGAGAGTTCTTACGCTTGGACTTCTTCCAGCCCGGAACGTAGGACTGCCACACGATCAGTCCGACAGCCGCCAGTGACGCGAGAATGAGCAGTACCCCGATGCCGGAGGAGACGCCCATCAGCACCACCCCGAGCAGGAACGCTCCCACGACACCACCCAGCCACATGAACGGAGCGTCGGACACTGTTGTCGGTAGGCACCACGTCATCTCGTTCTGCTTGTGCAGGTATTCGAGAATCCGCGCCGCCTCCTGCTGAATTTCCGGGTCCCGAGAGAGCTGCTGCGCCTCGGACGCGAGTGCGACCATCGGAGCGATCTCCTCCTCCGCGGTCACCGCGTAACGGCCGTTTCCCTTCAGCTTCGGAACTGTCTCAGCTTTCTCCAGCAAGGCGATTCCGAGGTAGTAGCGCACCGGATCGACAGTCTGGTGCTGGGCGAAGACTCGGCGGTACATGTCGATGGCCTCGTCGAGGAGCCCGTTCTGCTGAAGCACCGAGCCTTGTGCGAGGGGATAGACGAAGTTCTGCGAATCGAGTTGAGTGGCCACTTGATACTCCTTCAGCGCTGCCACCCAATCCCGGAGCTGCTCATGGACGTTGCCGAGATTGAAGTGATACTCGGCGTTGTTCATCTCGATCTCAGTGGCGTGCCGCGCCTCGAATAGGGCGTCCTGCACTCTGCCCAGTCCGAGGTTCGCACGAGACCGAAGGCTCCAGGACTCGGCGTTTCCGGCTAGCACAGTGGTCGCCTCTTTCGCCGCGTAAGCAGCGGAATGATAGTCGTTGTTCGCCAGAGCCTCTCGGGCCGTTGCAACCCAGTCGACCTGGCCGCCCGCTCCTACAGGCTGGCGTGACGGTGCGGACGCCGGCGCCACACCCTGCGCCAGCGCGCGATCGTACGCCGCGCGCTTGTCCGCGCCGCCGAGAAGAACTTCGCGGGACTCACGTAGCCGCTTCATCTTCGTCTCGGCCTCGTGCCGCACGTCGATGTTCGGCGAGGATGCGCGTTTGGTCCACTGCCGGGTCGCCCGTTTCGAGGCCTGCTCGATCTCGGCCTCACTCGCAGTGCGGGTGACGCCGAGCAGTTCGTAGTAGTCGACTTCAACCATCAGCAGACACGCTCCTAGGAGATGTACTCGCCTGGTCATCACACATGACGCTTCCGCGTACTCATGGGTTAGAGACGAGTCCGAGAGATTCTCAGAACATCGAAGCTAACAGCCGGGGTCAGCGCGCTCTGTCATCATTTTGTACGAATTCCATTGCATCAGTGCGGCATCTGCGACGCAGACATCCGGCACGAGCGCGGTTGTCGGCCTGTCCGGACGCCGGATTCCCGAGGCCGACGTTGCCGGACATCCGTCTGGGACGTGTGTCCCACACAGGGGCTACTCTTGGCGGCGCACACGTTCACATGTTCATAGGACAGCCATCGACCCCGACCTGTGGCAAACTTCTCCGGTCTCACCTCTCTGGACTGAGCACGGAGGTCTTCGATCTTGACGTACGCGGATTCACCACTGCCCACTTGGCTTCGCGAGGTCGACGTCGCACTACCGGCCAATCCGCAAGTGGTGTTGACCGGCAACCTACGAGACCTCGTGCTCGTTCCGAATCCGCGGCCTACCGGGCCTCGCTTCGTCACGGTTGACCCGACGTCAGCACTCGTACGCACGCTGCACGAGGCCGGACATCTGACACTTCTCTCGTTCAACCCGGCTGAGGGGCTGGGGATTCTGGCGGAGCACCAGCAGGTCGGCTCTGAGTTGATACGCGCAGCCGAGTCGAGTGCAGGGCCGGAAGCGTCGTTGACAGGTCAACTGCGCCGGATAGTCCGAATGGTTGCGATGTCGGAGTCTCCGTGTTGCCTCATCATCGAGGGCGCTTCCCGCCTGCGGGCCGACTCGGAGTCTTTCGGTGGCGAGCTCCACGAGCTCCTGGTGACCGCCGAGCGCGTTCTCCTGACAGCGCCCCGTCGGCGTGTGGAGGGCCCCCACCGATCGCCTCTCTACAACACCATCTTCTGGATGATCGATCGGGAGTCCGACCTCCCCCACTGGATCGTCGGTAGTGACCTGGTTCGGGTGATCTCGATTCCGTTACCGTCCCTGGGAGACCGACGACATCTGATCAAGCCGTTGGTCAATTCGCTTCCGGGCGCGACACCCATGCCCCTCGATCAGGATCCCGACCCCGAAACTGCCAAGCTCATCGACCACTACGCCGGGCTCACCGGTGGCATGACACTCCGCTCGATCACCGAGATCAACCGTCTCGCGATCGACCGCGGAATCCCGGCCCCGAATATCGACGACGCGGTGCGCACCTTCCGCGTGGGCATCCCCGACAACCCGTGGCATGACCCGGCACTCAAGGCGAAGATCCGCGACGCCGCAACCCGTCTGAACAAGAGCGTGCTCGGCCAGCCCGCTGCGATCCGCAAGACGGTCGACATCCTCATCCGGTCGACGATGGGCCTCACCGGCGCGCAGACAGCCAGTTCCGGCGGGCGCCCCCAGGGTGTCCTGTTCTTCGCCGGACCGACGGGCGTCGGCAAGACTGAACTGGCGAAGTCATTGGCCGAGTTAGTTTTCGGCCGGAAAGATGCATTCCTTCGGTTTGACATGAGCGAGTTCTCGGCCGAGGGTGCCGAAGCCAGGCTGATCGGGGCCCCACCGGGCTACGTGGGCCACAACGCGGGTGGCGAGCTGACGAACGCGGTCCGACAGCAACCGTTCCGACTCATCCTCTTCGACGAGGTGGAGAAGGCCCACCCGCGAATCTTCGACAAGTTTCTACAGATTCTCGAAGACGGCCGCCTCACCGACGGAAACGGTTCCACGGTGTATTTCTCCGAAGCACTGATCGTCTTCACATCCAATCTCGGTGTCTACACCACCGGGGCCGACGGACACCGAACGCCGCGGATCGCCCGAGGTGCCGGTTACCGCGAGGTGGAGTCGACCATCCGCGAGGCCGTAGCCGAGCACTTCACCCGAGAGCTGGGTCGCCCGGAGCTGCTGAACCGAATCGGTGAGAACATCGTCGTATTCGACTTTGTGTCGGAGACGGTCGGCGACGACCTGGTCGACCTGTTCGTGACGAACATCGGTAACCGCGTTCGCGAAACCACCGGCGCGCGGCTGACAGTCGCCGAGGATGCATTGCAGACTCTGCGCCAGGGCGCGACATTGAATCTCGACTTCGGGGGCCGTGGTGTCGCCAACGTCCTCGAGGCCATGCTCGTGAATCCGTTGGCACGGGCGATGTTCGAGCTGGCGACGATCCCGCCGGAGCTGACGGTCACCAGGGTCAAACGCTCAGGTGAGACCTGGACGGTCTGGTTGCGGTGACTCCGAGCATCCGGCGCCCCCATCCGGCCTTCGAGTACTCGCAGGGTCTCGACACGCCACAAACCCACTCACAGAACGAGGTCGGCGACTGATGCCCATCGATTACACCCATCCGGGCCGGATCAACTATGAACATCCGGGCCGGGGATCTCGCGCCAGGCCGGCCACTGCGGATCCAGTTGCGGACAGTCCGGCCGATCCCGTAACCGAGGCATCGTCGAGCCAGCCGATCAACTATCGACGGCGCGATCGTGTGTCACGACCTGCTCCGGACCGACAGGACGCGGCTCCCGTGCCAACGCCCACTCCTCGCGTACACGCCAACGATCAGGTCACCTGCACGTGTGGCGCAACGGCGGATCGCAGCGTGCTGGCCCAGTGTGTGTCTTGCGGTGCCGACCTCTGGGCACTGGCGGGTGTGCACAGCCAATCCCGGAATGCAGCGGCTGCCCCCGTCACAGCTCGCCGCCCCGTCGGTTTTCACCTCCCGGAGTCTGCGCCTGAATACCTCGACAACGGGTTTGTGGCACAGATGCAGTCCTACTCAGACGGTCTGCGCGCGAGCGTGAACGCGGGGTTGGAGTATGAGGGTCGAGTAGTCGACTCGGAGTGGAAACAGGTAGCTGCTGCGATCCTGCGCCTTCACTGGTGGGATCCCTCCGCACTCACGCTCGAAGTGCTTCGGGTCAACATCATGAAGCTGAAGATCCAGGAATGGGCGGCACGAGGCGGTATGGCCGACCTGTCCGAGATCGGCTGGACGCACGTGCTCGACTTCGTCGAGACCATCGACACCGTGGACACCCCCGGAGATCGTGACTGGACCACCGGCGACATCGAACTCCAACATGTCGATGCCATTCCGCAGCGATTCGATCATCTCGAGTCGATCCGCCGGATCGGGGCGATGGTCGCCGATGTCGACGTCTCCGGTCAGGACGTGTTCATCAAGCTCGCCAACGTGTTCAACGGCCATATCAAAGACTTCGGACGGCGCAACAACTGCGAACTCGAGATCGTCGCAACTGACATCACGGATGCCATCACGTCCCGCAGCGGTTGGCTTCCCGATTGGGCTTTCGCGTGGCCCACGTACTTCGGCGAGCTCGGCGTCTACGCCTACAACGACTGGGTGTGCGGTCAGGAGCGCGCCGAATGGCATATCGCGAAGTACATCATCGACGAAGCACGGGGAGCGAACTGACATGACCTCCACATCCGAGCCGCGACTGAGCGACCTCACCGGCGCAGCCGCCGACGCAGCCGCGCGATTGCGCGCCCAGCGTCGGCCGCTTCCGGTGGTCGGGCACAAGGAGGTGACCCGACAGGTCGAGCGCAAGGGTTTCCTGGGCCGAACCGAGACTGTGCCCGAGACCGCGCGAGTACCGATCGAACTCCCGGGGTGGCCCATCGGTCTCAATCGCGTGGTTCTGCGTGCCGCCTCCGACACCATCGACGAGGTCGTGTTGACCCCGGAGGGCAAGGTCGTCACGCTGCGCGTCGATCGGGACAAGCCCGAGGAGGTCCGCGTCGCGTCCCCCCACGCCCGATACGCATTGCGCGTCGCGCAGAGCGTCGGAGGAACACCGGAATGGGTACAGACCGGCAACGGATCCGACAGCGCCGCACGTCACCAGCGGGCGACCACTGCCGGTGATGCCGTCGGGCGACTGGTCGAGTTGATCTCCCGGATGGGTTGACCATCACCGCCCCGCACCGGCAGTGTCCGGATCGCCGAGGGCGAACCCGCAGGTCATCCATCCGAACCAGTGACCGGGTCAAACCGTTCACATAGAGTGTTGTCGATTGCTCCGAGTGGCCCGTACCGGGCACATCGGACATCACGAGACCCCGTACCAACAGAAAGGCGCAAACCATGGGCGTGAGCCTGAGCAAGGGCGGAAACGTTTCGCTGAGCAAGGAGGCTCCGGGCCTGACTGCGGTCTCCGTCGGCCTCGGCTGGGACATCCGAAGCACGACCGGTACCGACTTCGACCTCGACGCCAGCGCCATCGCGCTCGGCGCGGACAAGAAAGTCCTCTCCGACCAGCACTTCATCTTCTTCAACAACCTGCGTTCGCCCGACGGCTCGATCGAGCACACCGGCGACAACCTGACCGGTGAGGGCGAGGGCGACGACGAGGTCATCAAGGTCGACCTCGCGGGCGTTCCGCCGAACGTCGACTCCATCGTTTTCCCCGTCTCGATCTACGACGCGGACGCACGGTCGCAGTCGTTCGGCCAGGTGCGCAACGCGTTCATCCGCGTCGTCAACCAGGCCGGCGGCGCCGAGATCGCCCGCTACGACCTCAGCGAGGATGCCTCCACCGAGACCGCGATGGTTTTCGGTGAGCTGTACCGTCATGGGTCGGAGTGGAAGTTCCGCGCGGTCGGCCAGGGCTACGCCTCGGGTCTCGCGGGTATCGCCCGCGACTTCGGTGTGAACGTCTGAGTCTCTCGTAGACTCCGGCTGTCCGCCTGAACGTGCTTGTGGATGCCGCACCCGTTGTCGAACGGGTGCGGCATCCGCGCGTCACCACTCCTCTCCGACAATGCGGTCGGCTGGTTTCCACGCACCCTAGAAAGGCCACAAGCCAGTGGTAGTAAGAATTTTCGGCCTCTCGGTCGTCGTGACGATCGTGTCGCTGATCATCGCTTTCCTCTATGGCGGCGTCGAAGCGCTGATCCTGACCGCCATCCTCGGCGTCTTCGAGATCTCGCTCTCCTTCGACAACGCGGTCATCAATGCCACGATCCTCCGCCGGATGAGCGAGTTCTGGCAGAAGATCTTCCTCACCATCGGCATCCTGATTGCCGTCTTCGGTATGCGACTGGTGTTCCCGCTGGTCATCGTGTGGCTCGCGTCGGGTCTCAACCCGGTTGAGGCGCTCGACCTCGCACTGAACCCGCCGCCCAACGATGCGGCCTACTTCCCCAACGGCGATCCCAGCTACGAGACGATCATCACCGACGCCCACCCGCAGATCGCGGCCTTCGGCGGCATGTTCCTGCTGATGCTGTTCCTCGGCTTCGTCTTCGAGCAGAAGGAGCTCACGTGGCTGACCTGGATCGAGCGGCCGCTCGAGAAGATCGGCAAGCTGGAGATGCTCGAGGTCGTCATCGCCATGACGCTTCTCGTCCTCACTGCGACCTACATCGCCGCGCCCGACGAGCGGTCGACGGTCATGATCGCCGGCTCACTCGGCATGATCACCTACATCCTGGTCAACGGCCTCGGCGAGTACTTCAACGTCGAGACCGCGGAAGATGACGAAGCGGCCGAGCCCGGCACCGACGCCGCGGAGAAAGCGGCAATCGAGAAGACCAACGGAAAGTCGGGACCGTCGGACCTGGCCAAGGCGACAGGCAAGGCCGGCTTCTTCCTGTTCCTCTACCTCGAGGTGCTCGATGCGTCGTTTTCCTTCGACGGCGTCATCGGCGCGTTCGCCATCACGGCGGATCCGATCATCATCGCCCTCGGCCTCGGCCTCATCGGTGCGATGTTCGTCCGTTCGCTCACCGTCTACTTGGTGCGCAAGGGCACGCTGTCGGAGTATGTGTACCTCGAGCACGGAGCGCACTGGGCGATCGGCGCGCTGGCGTTCATCCTGCTGTACTCCATCGGCACCCACGTCCCCGAGATCATCACCGGCCTGATCGGTGTCGCGCTGATCATCGCCGCACTGATCTCCAGCATCGTGCGTCGAAACCGCCTCGCGGCGAAGGGCGAAGAGGAGAAGGTCAACATCTGACCCTTCGCCCTCTGAGGAGCACCCGGAGCTTGCGCAAGCTCGCTCCTCAGGGAGCAGAGGCCGGAGCCGGGTACCACCTACGAACGACTGCGCCGCAGGACCCCGAAGGTCCTGCGGCGCAGTGGTTTCGAGAGCCCGACTCAGCCCTGCTGCTGCCCTAGTTGCTGGGTGATCTGCTGGTTGATCTGGTGCAGGCTGGGCACCGACATGCCCGGGAGATGGCCCTGGATGGTGCGCAGGACCGACGAGTCGTCGCGCACCTTCTCGCTCGACTGCACGAGAACCGTTCCCGCGCCGGTGAAGTCGAACTGGCGCTCCTCGCCCGAGTTCAACCCCATCCGCCGGCCCGCGGCCGCGATGAAACCGTTGACCCACGCCTCGTCGTAATGGTGACTGGGCGACGGGCAATCCGACCATCCGACAAGCGCTTCGGGATCGACGCGCACCGGCGGTTCGACGAACATCACCGGGCCGTTCGACGACGCGAGGAACTTACCGGTGCCGATGAGCGTCAGGAACCCCGGCACGATCGACTGGTTGAGCGACAGGTTCGGCTGGAAGGCAAGAAGATTGGCCGCCCGGATGGTGAGGTTGCCGTCTTCGAGGTCGTAGGCGTTGATGTCGTATCCGCGGTCGCCGATGATCAGCTTGCCGTGGCCCTCGGCGACGACGTAGTCACCGAGGTACAGCGGGGCGGAGAACTGCTGCGCCACCATCTGCAGCATGTTCCCCTGCAGACCCTGGGTCAGCGCGGTGAACTGCATCTGCCCGTAGTAGGCGATCATCGCGCCCTTGGACATGAACCACGGCTGGTTGAGGTCGATGCAGAAGGAGTAGTTGTTGTCCGGCACGTTGTCGTCCGACGGCAAGTTCATCGGACTCCACACGGTGTTGAGTTGGCTCATAGTTTCTCCTCCGATGCCTGCACGTACACGATGCCCTGTCCGGAGCACTCCAATTGCATTGCCTCACCGCCGGTTCGGCCTACGTTGCGCCAGCTCATCGCCGACCGCAGGCTGGTGTTGACCTGACCGGCCGACCCGACGAACGCCTGCGGGTCGACGGTCACCGGCGGCTTGGCCGGGGACACCTCGAGCTCGAAGACCCCGCCGTGCCCGAGCAGCACCGCCGAACCCGGACCCGACAGCTGCGTCGTGAACATGCCCTGACCGGTGACGGCTCCGGCAGCAGCGGACCGCAATGCACCGAACAGGCCGCCACCACCGCCGCCACCGCCGCCCTGTGAGGCGACCGAGACGACGGAGGCCTGCAGGTTGGCCGCGTAGGCGAGCAGCCGCGACGCCTCGACCCGGATCGTGCCGCCGACCGCTGCGAGATCCACGACGTGCACCTCGATGCCGAGGAAGCCGTAGTGCACCTCGCCGTGCCCCTGCGCGATCATCGTCGACTCGTGCTCGCCGGCGAGCATCCGGCCGGCCATCCCGCCCATGCCGCCCAGTCCCGGCATCCCGCCGCCCATACCGCCGGCCCCCGCGATCTGGTGGGGCTGGAAATGCACGTTGCCCTTGTAGAAGAGCATCGCCCCGCGTCGCGCGACGACCGGCCCGGTACCGCCGATGTCGACGGAGACGACCTTGCTGTTGACCTTGGTGAACATTCTCGCTACCTCACCCTCACCGCTCGGCCGGCTGGATCGACACGACGCCGCTGCCATCCCAGCGCAACGAGAACGCCTCTCCGCCACCCTGTCCCAGCGCCGACCGCCAGGAGACATCGGTGACGAAGGACTGACTCAACTGGCCGCGGGCGCAGACGAACGCGTCCGGGTCGACCACGAGCGGATACTGCGGTGACACCTCGAGGTGGATGAGCGGGCCGCCGTTGGACAACAGTGCGATCTGCCCGTGGCCGCTCACCGTCGTGGTGAACAGACCCTGACCCGACGACGCTCCGCGCAGGCCGGCGAAGGTGACGTTGGTCTGCAGGTTGCCGTTGAGCACCATCAGTTGCTCGGATTCCACCTGCAGGGTCTCGTTGTTGAGCTCGATGACGGTCGTCTCGGCGGCGTTGTGCGCGAAGTACACGATGCCGTTGCCGGAGGCCTCCATGAGCGACAGCGCCTCCCCGGTGGCCCGCTGCTTCAGGCCCGCGAGCACGCCGTCGCCGCCGCCGAAGCCCGCCGATTTGAAGGTGACCTGTCCCTCGTAGGCGACCATCGACCCGCTGATCGCGCGGACCGAGGAGTTGTTCAGCCTGGCTTCCACCACGCGTTTGGACCGTTGTACCAACTGCATTCGACGTGCCTCTCTCGCGCCGTGGGGAGGCCGCCGTTCGACCATCCCTCGTTCGTCTCCCGACGCCATCCCCGCACCGCGGCACCTGCCGGCATCTCGGCATCCCAGCTCGCCGTGAGCCGGGGAATCCGGCCTCATACCGAGATGAAAATAGCCGATAGCATCGAGTGGTGCCCGGAAACTTCGTACGTCGTTGGTTCGGGAACGATTCACGCACGAATTCCGCGCCACCTGCATCATCGGAACAAATGACGGCGGCGTTCCTGGAGTCCGAATCCGTCCTGGCCGAGATCGATCCGGCCGTCGCGGTGACCGCCGCCCTCGACCCGCGCTCTCGCCTGCGCGCCTCGTGGTCGGATATCCGCGAGCAGCACGCCCAGGCAACGTCGGACTACCTCCGGCTGGTGTCCCCGCCGGCCGGCACACGCGTCGACCCCCGGGATCTCGACCGGTCGACGCAGACGCTGCGGTCGATCACCGCCTCCATGCGCGACTTCGCCCAGACCAACGCCGAGACCCTCGAGCGGGCGCGGGCCACGGCGCGGGCCGCCGACGCCCAGGACCACGAGGCCCGGGTGGCCGCCAACCGGGCGATGACCGCCCTGGAGAACACCGCACCGGCAGTGGCACGACTGCAGTCGGTGTCGGACGCCACCGACGACCTCGCGCGTGCGCTCACGGCTTTCGACCAGGGCGCGGGGCTGCGTGACCGGCAGACCGCCGCGGCAGCCGTGCTGAGCTCGGCGCGCCGCCTCGAGCAACTTCTCGCCGATGCCCCCGCCTTCGCCGACCGCGCGCAGCAGGTCATCCGTTCGGTGGAAACGCGCCGGAGCGCGGTGTCCACCCGGAGCGCGCAACTCCCCGACACCCTCTCGGCGCTGCGCCGGGAGTTCAGTGCCGATTGCTCCCTCGATCTACAGCGCAACGGCTCGGTCGTCGACGA
This sequence comes from Gordonia sp. ALPHA1B1, assembly GCF_005502615.1. Classification (NCBI taxonomy): domain Bacteria; kingdom Bacillati; phylum Actinomycetota; class Actinomycetes; order Mycobacteriales; family Gordoniaceae; genus Gordonia; species Gordonia sp. ALPHA1B1. The sequence goes on from NZ_SCOC01000021.1 coordinate 60,578, forward strand.
ACGGCTCGAACACGCCGACGCCGAGCTCGCGGCCGCCCGCGCGATGGTCGATGCTGCCCCCGACCAGGCCATCGGCCGCGCCGACGCCGCCCGCGACGACCTGGCCGTCGCGGAGAAGGCCGTCGACGCCGTGCTCGACCGGTTGCGACTCCTGCGGGAGGTGCGCGCCGACCCGCGGGGCGCGGAGCAGCGCGTGCGCTTCCGCCTGCGCGACGCCCAGCTCTTTGCGGTCAATCACCGTCTGGTTGACGAATGGGGCTCGGTCCTCGATGCTCAGGCCGACCGGATCGAGCGCGCCAAAGGGGTTCTGGATCGCATCCACCCCGACTACTGGAGCTACCTGACGCAGCTGCGTGCGGTGGACGACCGGATCACCGAGATCGTTTCGCGGATGAGAGGACAGGTGGCCGCAGGATGACCACCACTGCACGACACGACGACACCGGTCTCGAGCCCGGGACGATCCGGCACTTCGACCACCTGGAGCCGTCGGTCTCGAACTCCCTCTTCCACCGGCAGCCCGAGCCGATCGAGCCGACCTGGCCGGCGCAGCGGCTCGCCGTCGCGCTGGGCGCCACCCTGTACGTCCCGGCAACCCGGCCCGATCTTGCCGAGGTCATCCGCCGACGCCGGGCCGAGGGTGTGATCTCGATGGTCATCGACCTCGAGGACGCGGTCGCCGACGACGAGGAGGCCGAGGCGATCGAGCACGCCGTGGCCGCGTTGCGCGCTATCGCCGCGAACCCGTGCCGGCCGATGTTGCTGTTCGTCCGTCCGCGGTCGGCCGACCGGATAGTGCCGATCGCCACCACGCTCGACACCCCGTCGGTGCTGACCGGGTTCGTCATCCCGAAGTTCTCGTCGGAGAATGCACCCGAGGCGTTCGACGCCGTTGCCACTGCCGGACAGATCCTCGACAAGCACCTCTGGGTCATGCCGGTTCTCGAGTCGGCCGCGGTCGTGCACCGCGAGACCCGCGACGACGAGTTGACCGCCCTCGCGTCGCTCCTGAGCGCGCACCGCGACCACGTGCTCGCCGTGCGCATCGGTGCCACCGACATCTGTAGTCACTTCGGCATCCGCCGGGATCGTGACCTGACCATCTACGACGTCCGGGTCGCGGCCGATGTGATCGCCGGCATCGTCAACCATCTCGGCCGCAGCGACGAGAGCGGCTTCGTCGTGACGGGGCCGGTGTGGGAGTACTTCGCCGACCACGAGCGCATGTTCCAGCCCATGTTGCGTCACACGCCGTTCCGCGAGAACGACGCCGTCTACTTCCGGCAGCAGCTCGTCAGCCGCGACATGGACGGTCTCCTCCGCGAGATCACCCTCGATCGCGCCAACGGCCTGCACGGCAAGACCGTCATCCACCCCGCGCATGTCGCCGCGGTGCACGCGTTGTCGGCGGTCACCCACGAGGAGTATCACGATGCACTCGACATCCTGGCCGGTGAGTCCGGCGGGGTACGGGCGTCGTCGTACCGCAACAAGATGAACGAGCTGAAGCCCCACCGCAACTGGGCCTTGCGGGTCATCGATCGCGCTGCCGCCTTCGGCGTGACCCGCCAGGGGGTCTCGTTCGTCGACCTGCTCACCGCGCTCGCCTCGCCCGGGTCGGCCACCTCGTGAACGATCCGGACACCGTCGGCATCGACTGGGTGACCGAACGTTTCGGCGTCGAGATCGCCGACGTCGGCGACACTCCGGGTCACACGGTCCGCGACCTCGTCTCACTCGGCTTGCGCCACAACCGACGCCGTGCTCATCTGCTGGTCTCGACCGTGCTGGGCAAGCACATCCCGACCTCGCCCGCGATTGTGCGTGGCGCCGCCGACGACCTCGGCGCCGCGATCGTCGCCGAGATCGGCGCGAATGCGGCGCGCGACGCCGTCGTCTTCGGTTTCGCCGAAACCGCGACCGGGCTCGGACACTGTGTCGCCGAACGCATCTCCGCATCCCGGTATCTGCACTCGACGCGGCGCAGACGCCCGGATGTGGTGGTGACGGGCACCTTCGAGGAAGGGCATTCACATGCGACGACGCATTTGCTGCAGCCCAGCGATTCCGCATTTCTCGACCCCGTGACGCCGGACGAGGTATTGATCCTGGTCGACGACGAGATCTCCACCGGCAAGACCGCGCTCGGCGCCATCGAGGCCATCGTCGCGGACCGTCCCCGTAAGCGGTTCGTCGTGGCGTCCCTGGTCGACATGCGTACGCCCGCGCAGAAGTCCGAATGCGATGATCTCGCAGCTAAACTCGGCGTCGATGTCGCCTACGTGGCGCTCGCGCACGGCTCGATCACCCTTCCCCCGGACCTCCTCGATGAGGTGTGGCAGCTCCGGTCCGACGAGCTCAACCCGGTGGCAGCCCGGCGCGGCGGCCAAGTCGCGGTGGCCCTCGACTGGCCGGCGGCAGTTCCCGACGGCGGCAGGCACGGAATTCTCCGCACCGACTCGACGGGCTTCCGGCGAGCGGCGACCGCGGCCGCCGACACCGTGGCGGCACAACTCGATCCGCGGCGCCCGGTGGTCGTGATCGGGCACGAGGAACTGATGTACGCACCCTTGTGCATCGCCGAGTCGCTGGAGCGTCGTGGCTTCGCCACCGGATACCAGACCACCACGAGGTCGCCGGCCCAGGTGCACGACGTCCCGGGGTATCCGCTCCGGCGCGGATTCCGGTTCACCGCACCGGAACCCGATCCGGAGACGCCGCGCTATGTCTACAACGTGTCCTCCGTCGACCATCCGGACCCGCAGGTCGTCCTGATCGTCGACTCGCCGGCGGACACCGATGAGTTACGCGCGCCCGGTGGACTCGTCGACGTCCTCACCGCCGCCGGGCACCCGGTGGTGCTGGCCGTCTTGCCCGCCACCGACCAGCCTGCCCTGGCACGAACCCGAGAGGCGGTGCGCTGATGGACATCGCCACCACCACACCACCGCTGTGCGGACCGGAGTTCGGTTCGTACGCGGCCGACGAAGTCACCTGGCTGCTCAAAGACCTGTCCGACGTGGCGCTGGAAGGTGAACTGCGCGAACGGGAACGTCGAATCCAGTCCGGTCAGGCCCACTATGCGGAGTCGCTGCCGATCGAGTATCAACCCGGCCGCGAGTACCAGGAACTCTTCCATGCGACGCTACGGTCTTCCGCCCAGCGGCTCGCGGAAGCCGTCGGAGTGGTGTCCGAACTCATTCTGGCCGAGCGGCATTCCACGCCGACGCTGGTGTCGCTGGCGCGGGCCGGCACCCCGGTCGGCATCCTGATCCGACGGTGGATGGCGGCCGTCCACGGCATCGAACCCCAGCACTACACGATCTCGATCGTGCGCGCCCGCGGGATCGACACCGTCGCACTCGATCACATCGTGGCGCGGCACCCGGCGGAGTCGGTCGTCTTCGTCGACGGCTGGACCGGCAAGGGTGCCATCCAGCGCGAACTCACCGCCGCTGTCGACGGGTACGCGCGCGCCGGCCGGCCGCAATTGCACGACGAACTCGCGGTGCTGGCCGACCCCGGCTCCTGCACGACCCTGTTCGGCACCAGGGACGACTTCCTCATCGCCTCCGCCTGCCTGAATTCCACTGTCTCCGGCCTGGTCTCGCGCACCGTCCTGAATGCCGACCACATCGGTCCGGGCGAGTTCCACGGAGCGAAGTTCTACCGCCATCTCGCCGACTTCGATGTCTCGGGACTGTTCCTGGACACCGTCAGCGCCGAGTTCGATGCAGTCGCCGACCGAGTTCGGGCGACGGTGTCGGCGATGACGCCGGAGTCACGCCGGCCCGACTGGTCCGGTTGGCGCTCCGTGGAGCAGATCCAGACCGAGTACGGCCTGTCGTCGATCAACCTGGTCAAGCCCGGCGTCGGCGAGACGACGCGGGTGCTGCTGCGTCGCGTACCGTGGCGCATCCTGGTGCGCGCCGACGATCTGCCCGAACATCGCCACATCCGGTTGCTCGCCGCCGAACGAGATGTGCCCGTGGAGGTCTCGCCCGATCTCGCGTACTCGTGTGTCGGGCTCATCAAGGAGGACTCGTGAACGCGCTGGTCGCCACCGATCTCGATCGGACCATGATCTACTCACGCGCCGCCATGGGCGACGAGCAGTTCGCGGCCCTGGAGACCGTGTGCGTCGAGATCTACCGCGACGCGCCGCTGTCGTACATGACCACGACCGCCGTCGAACTGATGACCCGTCTGGCACGTGAGGTCGTCGTCGTACCGACGACCACTCGCACCCCGGCACAGTTTGCCCGGATCGAGCTGCCGGGCAGCCCATTTCGCCACGCCGTGGTCAGCAACGGTGGCCGGATCCTCGTCGACGGCGCCGACGATCCGGAATGGCGTGCGCACATCGACCGCGAGGTGACCCGCGCGGGCGCCACCCTCGACGAGGTCCGCGACGAACTCCGAACACGCATCGACGACTCCTGGGTCACCGCTCTGCGGACCGCCGACGACCTCTTCTGTTACCTGGTCGTCGACCCCGCGGTCCAACCGCCGGAGTTCCTCGAACAGTGGCAGCAGTGGTGCGACGCACGGGGCTGGACGGCATCCCAGCAGGGTCGCAAGATCTACGCGGCCCCGCAGCCGGTGACCAAGTCGGCGGCCATCGCCGAAGTCCGGCGACGGCTCGTCGCAGACGGCACCCTCGACGACTCGGCAGTGCTCTGCGCGGCCGGCGACGGCTGGCTCGACACCGACCTGTTGCTCGCCGCCGATCACGCGATCCGCCCGCGGCACGGTGAGCTGGAAGCACTCGGCTGGTCGGCGCCCGGGCTCGCGATCACCGCCGGCACCGGGGCCCTCGCCGGTGTCGAGATCCTGCGGTGGTTCGGCGAGCGGAGCGGGATCAGCGTGCCGGAATCCGCGACGCCTCCAGCGCGAGACCGGACCGTCGGGGTTCACGCGAACTGATCAACCGAACTGATCACGTGGGCATCGATCCGAGGACGTCGGAGTGCCCGTGGCGTCGGCACCAGCTGATCAGGTATCGCGCGTGTAGGCCGCACCACCGGTAGACGGCGGCCTGGGTCATCGGCAGCGATGCGTCGTGCTCACCGCGCTCGACGATGATGGGCCCGAGGTAGTGGCTCGTCACCTTGTTCGCCGTGTTCGGCGACACCTTGGCGGCGCGGGCCAATGAGGCGTTGTCCGAGGCGCTGCCCGACGCAATCGCCCCCGCGAGACGGCCCGCGGTATGGCCGCGCCGACCATCGAACAACTCGTAGAGCGGTGGACGGCGCGCCGACGCGGCCCTGGGCAGGGCCTGGCCGAGCGCCACCGAGCGCACAACACCGACCAGCGTCGCGAAACCGTCCGATTTGGCGATGACCCCCGCGACCTCGTCGCGCAACCGCGCCTCGTCGAGATGGTCCTGTTCCAGCCCGTGTCCCTGGGTCGCCAGGACAACCGGCGCGTGCCGGTCATGGTGGTCGAGGGTGTCGATGACGTCGAGTCCGTCGAAGGTCCATTCCAGGTCGGGTCGGTTCCAGATCAGATCCGCCACCACGACGTCGAATCGCACGTTGCCGGCGATGCACTGGACGAACTCGTCGCGGCCGGTGGCAACGGTGACCGTGGCCTGGTCGAGCGCCTTGGTCAGCGGCACCGCGACCACGTGTCCCAGCGGGGAGGCGACGAGGACCCGCATGTCGGTCGGCACAGGCATGATCATGCCCGATATGTCCGCGGTGTGCGCGATCACGCATCCGATCGGACGACAGGGTGATTATTTACCCTGCAATCACCACATCAGGTCCGAGATACCGCTGACAAACCGTCTCACGTTCGTAAGGCTGAAGAAGTTGGCGTTCGTGAAATAAATTCTCGATGCCCGATCGCGAGTCATGTCGATCATCCGAGAGAGTCCCGCCGTTTGTTCGGCTCACAGCTCCCGGCCGAATCGAAGTCGACAGGAGATCCCGGCACGTGTCCGTACCCCTCAACGACGCCCCCCGGTCGGCGACCCCCGGCACCGGGCCCACTGCCGCGCCGAGTCCGGAGCGGCGGATCACGGCCGTCGTTGCCGAGCACGACATCTTCGACGCCGCCCTGGCCGCTCTCGTGGAGAGCGCCGGCTACGACGCGACGGTCGTCGAACCCGCACAGCTCGCTGCCCTACGGAACCCGAGCGCGATTCTGGTGCGGTCGGCCGCGATGCTCGGATTCGTCCGGCGGGTGGCATCGCTGCGCACCGTCAACGTCATCTTCGTGGGCAACGGGGTCGCGGGCTTCGATCACATCCGTGTCTCACCGCGGGCCCCGGCCGCCGAGGACGAGCTGCAGCGGGCGCTCGAGACTGCGGTGGGGCCGCCGACCCCGCCGTCCGCACCCACACTTGCGAACCGGGTACGCATCACCCAGCGGGAGCTGGAGATCCTCCAGACCTACACATTGGGTGCGACGCTGCGTCAGACGTCGCGTGTCCACGAGATCGCCGAGAGCACGGTGCGCGAGCACTATCGGCGTGTCGCCCGACGCTACGAGGAAGCCGGCCGGCCGATCGGGAACAAGGCCCAGTTGCTGGTCGAGCTCATCGCCGACGGCTGGGTGCGCCCCTGACACCGCCGCCGTGGCCGACGTGCGGCTCAGTTGGTGTCCTTTGCCTCACGGCAGAGGCTCTCGGACGGTGCAGACTTCCGACCATGACCGCGCCTGCCGACTCCCTCGACGAACGGGGGATCGGGAACCGACGGACCGGCACGGCGTGGACGCTCGCCGGGATGGAGCTGTTCGTGTCGTTGTCGGCACTCGCCGGCGGCTCGGCTATCATGACCGATCAGTGGTCGATGCCGCGGGAGTGGCTCACCCACACGCCGTTCGAGACCTGGACCGCTCCCGGTGTCGCACTGATCGCCGTAGTCGCGTTACCCCACCTGGTGGCTGCCGTGGTCGCCGCCGTCCCGTCCGTGCCCGCGCGGTTGGGCATAATCGGCGGCCTGCTCGCCGGGTCGTCGCTGATGGTCTGGATCATCATCCAGATCGCGCTGCTGCACGTGTTCTTCTTCCTACAACCCGTGCTCTTCGTCGTCGGCATCGGTGAAATCGCGCTGGCGATCCGCTGGCGGCGTGTCCGCTGCCCGTCGACGCCGGGTGACGGCGCTGAACCCTAGAAGAGCCCCACGGCGCGGCCGATCAGACCGAGCGCGACGATGAGAAAGATGATCGCCGCGACGGCGATGACGATCACGCCGCCGGCACGCCTGCGTTGCGGCGGTTCGTGCTCCTCTCCACCGACCGCGGATTCCGCCGGCGGTGTGTCACCGGGCGCCACCCCGCCGCCGGGTTCGAGTCCCGCCGTGCTGGACGGGTCGGGGTTCTGCGGGTTGAACGGTTTGCGGGCGGGGTCGTTGTCAGCCATACGGGCGGTGTACCCGGAATGGCGCGAAGTCACTCGTGGGCTGTCAGAGACCGGGTGCGAGTGCGGCGAACATCACGGGCAGATCGTCGGCCCAGTAGGGCCATGCGTGCGTTCCGATCGCACGGAAATGGACGACCGGCTGCAGTCCCTCGGACCTCATCCGGCGAGCGAACTCGTTCGAGCACGCGTTGACCGAGTTCTCGAGCACCGCTCCCGTCGCGATCTTCTCCCCACGGTGCCGGCCCGGGTCGAGCCGGGTGCGTTGATCGAGGGGGCCGGGCGCGCCGGTCCCGGACGCGATGAAGACGCGCTTCCCGACGAGGGCCGGCAGGCGGCGACCCGGGTCGTGGTCGGCCCATCCCGGCGCGTTCCATGGACCCCACATGTTGGTGGGATCCCCACCGTCCCGGATGATCGCGGCTCGGATCTGCCCTTCGTGCACCGGGCCGGTCGTGAACGGGCAACCGCTGATGGAGCCGACGCCCGTGTACAGGCCCGGCCGGCGCGTCGCGAGTGTGAACGCGGCCTGTCCGCCCACGGACAGGCCCGCGATCGCGTTCCGCCCGTTGCCGTGGAACCGGCCGTCGATCAGCGACGGCAGTTCGACGGTCAGGAACGTCTCCCACTGCGGACGCCCGAACGTCGCGTCGTCGTGCTGCCAGTTCGTGTAGAACGCCCCCTGGCCGCCGGGCAGCACTGCATTGACGTCCTTGTCGCGGAAATACCTGTCCGCGCCGGCTTCCCGAATCCAGTCGCTGATCGCCGTCTTGTGGCCGCCCCCGTCGAGTAGATACAGCGTCCCGCGCGACCGGGAGTGCGCCGGGTGCAGCACGCTCACCGGCACGTCCCGGCCCATCGCGGCCGAACGGATCACCAGATCGTGCCGCTGCGGCCCGACCGCCACACTGCTGATCACCGACGCCGGCGCGGATACCGGTGCCGCCGAGACGATTCCCTGCGTACCCGAGACGATCGGTCCGGCGACGAGCGCGGCCGCGAAGACCCTGATCAACCGGCGCCGAGCACGACTCATCCGGGGAGCACACCCAGCTGCCCGAGGAAGTCGAGCTGATCGAAGTACAGGTGCTCGGACATCAGCTCCGAGCCGTCGATGCGGTAGGTCGCACTCCATCGGAACGAGACAGGCCGTCCGGTGGGTTCGACCGGACCCGACGGACTCTGCAACACACCGTCGTGGACACCGTCGAACGTGCCCTCCACCGAGGCGTTGTCGTCGTCGACGACATACGAACCGACGGTGAGGCGACCGTCGGAGAAGGCGCCCTGGAAGACGGACAGGAAACCCAGTACGCCCTCCCGTCCCGTGAACACCCCACCCGGCGAGACCAATTCCGCATCGGCGGACCATGGTTCGTTCTCCGGTGCGCGGTCGTTGAAGGCATCGATGTGCGCGTCGATGACTGCTCGTGCATCACTCATGTCGGGCTCTCTTTCTCGGTTGTCGTCGGCAGGTGCGCCGACATTCGGCTATCCGGATGACACCGACCGCGCGGCGGGTCAGGATGAGCGGGTCGATCGACGAACCGCCCGATCGACTTCGGTCACGATCGTCTGGGTCGAGTCGTAACCGGCGATCGCATGCGCCATCTGCCGACACCGAACGGCAACGCCGTCGTCGGCCAGGATGCGGCGTACCGTCGCGGCGAGGTCCGCAGGAGCGGGTCGCCGGGTCCCCAGATCTGCGCCGACCCCGAAGTACGCCACCCGAGCCGCGACTTCGGGCTTGTCCTCACCCCCTGGTGCGACGACGACGGGCACGCCGTGGCGCAGTGCCTGCAGCACTCCGCCGTAGCCGCCGTTGGTGATCAGCACCGATGTGCGCGGCAACAGGGCGTCGTAGTCGAGGAACCGCGCGACCCGCGTGTTGTCGTTCCGCGGCACGGGATCCGGGTCCGCACCGCCGGTTGTCACGACGACCTGGACGTCCATCTCGGCCAGCCCGGCGACGGCGGGTTCGATCAGTTGGGAGAAGTCGTCGTTGTCGAGCGTGCCCTGGGTGACGTGAACGATCGGGCGGTCGTCGTCGACCATCTCCGACCACCACGGCGGCGGGGGAACAGCACCGCCAGGGAACACCGGCCCCGCGAACACCGTGTTCGGCGCGAGATCTGATCTCGGATACTCGAATTCGGCCGGGCCCAACTGAACGAAACGGTCGAACGCCCTGGACAGGTCGAGGACGAAATGATCAAGCGAGCCCCCGGCCCGTCGGACCAGGTCACGCACCGAGGACTGCGTGGACGCGAACAACACCCGCCGTACTGCCATGTGAGCCAACCGGTTACGGAGCCGACCCAGTGGACCGGACATCGGCGGCAAGCCACTGTTGAAGGGGGCGACGTCGGGACTGGACTGAGCGAGCGGCATGGTGCCGACACCGATCACCGGAGGCCGCCGGCCCGGTGGTCGAGACAGCAGGGGGATGATCCCGGCGAAGGTGCCGTCGCACAGGATCACGTCGACGCCCCGGCGGCCGACGACCGACGCCACCGCCGTCGCCTGCTCCGGCAGCGGCGCGATGAACGTCCGCTCGACCTGATAGCGCGACAGCGCCAATCCGCGGTACCGATGCCGATCGGGGGTGAAGCTGTCGGGGTCACGTTCGTCCAGATCGGCGACTCCGGTCAGCGATCCGACGGTCAACCCGGCGTCGCCAACCCGCTCGGCGAAACGCGAGCCGGTCAGCATGATCACCTCGTGACCCCGATCCGCGAGCACACGTCCGACAGCGGTGAGCGGACCGACGTGTCCTGCCAGCGGGGTGGCGCACACCAGAATGGTCGACATCAATCCTCCATTTGGGTAGAGCTTGACTCTAACCAAATTAGACGTCGGATGAGCGCTCTCACGCGATCGGTCCCATCTTTGCACTTCAGCGGGCTAAGTGAATTCGGGGACCGTGATCGACCTTTGGGCGAAGCCCAGCAATGCCACTACTATCGTTGTCGTTGGAGTCCGACCCGACCGGAGGCCGGCGTGAGCAAACGCCCCTACACACCGCGTAAGCGCGCGATCAGCGCCGCGCAGACGCGGACACGCATCCTCGACGCCGCCCAGGCTCTATTCGTCCAGCAGGGATATTCGCGGACCACCGTGCAGCAGATCGCGCAGCAGGCCGGGGTGTCCGTCGGCACCGTGCATCAGGCGGGGTCGAAAGCGTCCCTCATGACGGCCGTCCTCGAACGCGCCTTCACCGGTGACGAGAAGTTCGTCTCGCTGCTCGAGCGACCCGAGTTCATCGCGATCATGAACGACACCGACACCGATCGCGCCATCGGGCGGTACGTCGACCACGTCGTCGCCGCGAACAGCCGGATCGCCGATCTATGGCATGCCGCGACGCTGGCGGCCGACACCGACCCGGCCATCGGCGAACAACTCGAGCGGTCTGAGCTCCGCCGGCTCGACGACGTGCACACCGGCTGCCACTGGTTCGTCCACCGGGGCCTGATCTCCGACACCCGGGTCGACGAATTCGCCGACATTCTGAGCTATCTCACCGGCCCGGCGACCCATCGCTACTTCACCGTCGAACGGAACTGGAGCACCGCGCGATTACGCAGTTGGCTGCTCACCGGCATCATGGCGGCGATGCGGTAGTCACGCGTACGGGTCACCGGTTGTGGTGAGTGGTGGTCGAAGGACCAGGACGACGACAATCGCGACGAGGAAGACGGCGGTCAAGGCGAACGGGACCGGGATGACCGGGTCGAGCAGGACCAGCACGGCACCGACCGGTACCACGGTGTTCACCACGCGATCAGCGTTGGCGCGCAGAGCAATCCACCAGATGCCCAGGATGAAGACGGCAATGGGGATCGTGACCGTGAACGACGCCTGGGTTTCCGTCAGCTCGCTGTGGTGGGTCAGGACGTCGATCTCGACCTCGATACCGGCCGAGAAGGCACCGGCAGCGGCGAAGACGAAGTAGTGGACGTATCCGTATCGAAGGGAGTCGGCGAGCGATCCGATGGCCCGGTGGTGCGGCGGCCAGAAGTAGATCCACCACAGCGCGGCGGTCGCGATGAACGTGAGGATCGCGATCGAGATCAGCGGGGCGAGCTCCTGTTCGTTGTGCAGGGCCTCGATGATGGCGTTCGACGACGCCAACAGGCTCTCGCCGAGCAGGATCAGCGTGAACAGTCCGTACCGTTCGGTGATGTGATGCGGATGCCACGGAGTGTTTCCCTGCTTCTCGGCGACCACCGGCACCGCGAGCTCGGCACCGACGAGCATCACGAACCCGATGGTTGCGGCTGCTCCCGACGGTACGAACAGCCATAGCAGCCACAAGATCTGGACGACGGCGATCCCGGCGGCATAGAGCCGGGTCGTCCGGCGGCGGTCTCCGGCAGAGCCGGAAGCGCGCAACCACTGCGCGACCATCGCGACGCGCATGACCACGTAGCCGAACACGACCAGGGTGAACTCGTGGTCGACGAAGGCGGGCTCGATCCCGGCGGCCAGCACCAGCACACCCGCCATCTGGACGAAGGTGAGCACCCGGTAGAGCCAGTCGTCGGTGCCGAACGATGTCGCGAACCAGGTGAAGTTCATCCACGCCCACCAGATGGCGAAGAAGATGAAGGCGTACGACACGACCCCGTCGACGATGTGGTTCTCGGTGAGTGCGTGATGGAGCTGGACGGCTGCGATGCTGACCGCGACCACGAAGACCAGATCGAAGAAGAGCTCGAGCGTGCTGGCCGTCCGGCCCGGTTCGGCCGGGTCTCGTAGGCGCATGGTGCTCAGGTGAAAGCGCTCAGACATCGTTGCCCCCGATCGGTCGCTGCGTGTGCACGAGATCATGCCATCGGCGCCGAGGGCATGCGCTCAGGAGTGCGGGTCGGGGTGTCCCACCGCCGACGGCGGTCGGCGTGAGGGGCGCACGCCGTGTGACCTCGGCGATCTGCGCAGGTGACGGGCGGGATGGACCCGTCGTGGCACAGTGAACACGTGCTGCTGCCCACCCTGACCCCCACCGCACCGGACGACCCCGCCGTGATCCGTGTCGGCGACGACAAGCTGTCGCGCGAGGACCTCGTCGGGGCCGCGACGGCGGTCGCCGAACGGATCGCCGGTGCCCGAACCGTCGCGGTACTGGCCACGCCGACGGTGGAGACGGTGCTGGCGGTGGTGGGCGCGCTGATCGCCGGGGTGCCGGTCGTCCCCGTTCCGCCCGACTCCGGGCCGCGCGAGTTCGAGCACATCCTCGCGGACTCGGGGGCACAGGCGTGGCTCGGACAGGCCCCCACCGCGCCGACCCTGCCCGTCATCCCGGTCCGCCGCTACGCGAAATCGTGGCACCGTCACCCGGAACCGCACGCCGATTCGACCGCACTGATCCTCTATACCTCCGGCACGACCGGCCTCCCCAAAGGTGTTCCGATCACCAGGCAGAGCATCGCCGAGGGCCTCGACGCACTCGCCGATGCGTGGCTGTGGACCGCCGACGACACTCTGGCGCATGGCCTTCCGCTGTTCCACGTCCACGGGTTGATCCTGGGGGTCCTGGGTCCCCTGCGACGGGGCGGGCGACTGATCCACACCGTCACCCCGACCGCGGACACCTAAGCCGGTGCCGCCGGATCCGGCGCGACCATGTTCTTCGGCGTGCCGACGGTGTGGAGCCGCGTCGCCGCCGATCCGACTGCGGCACAGACGCTGTCGTCGGCGCGCGTCCTGGTGTCGGGCAGCGCCCCGCTTCCCGTGCCGGTCTTCGAGCGGATCCACGAGCTCACCGGCCACGAGATCGTCGAGCGTTACGGCATGACCGAGACACTGATCACCGTCAGCACGCGCGTCGACGGACAGCGCCGGCCCGGATGGGTGGGTCTCCCGCTCGCCCACGTGGAGACCAGGCTGGTGGAGAACGGTGAGCCGCTGCCCCACGACGGCGAGAGCGTGGGCGATCTCCACGTCCGCGGCCCGATGATGGCGTCCGGGTATCTGAATCGTCCGGATGCGACTGCCGAATCCTGGCTTTCCGACGGCTTTTTCGCGACCGGTGACGTCGCGGTCATCGACGGGGACGGGATGCACCGCATCGTCGGCCGACGAGCGACCGACCTCATCAAGTCCGGCGGGTTCCGCATCGGGGCCGGCGAGATCGAGACCGTCCTGCTCGCCCACCCGGCGGTCCGCGAGGTGGCGGTGATCGGCGTCCCCGACGACTACCTGGGCCAACGCATCGTCGTCTACGTCGTCGGCGACCAGGTCGCCGACACCGAGCTCATCGAGTTCGTCGCCGGCGAGCTGTCGAATCACAAGCGGCCGCGCGAGATCCGGTTCGTCGAGTCCCTCCCGCGCAATGCGATGGGCAAGGTGCAGAAGAAGCTGCTGGAATGACCGTCGTCTGAAAACCGCCCGGTGGAGCGGACCCGACGACGGTCTGTCGGCTGTCCGTTTTCCACGGGCGGTTTTCAGATGGCTGACGTAGTTATCCACAGACGTCTCGGACGCCGGGTTCTGCCCGCCGCCACGACCGACACTGTCCCGCATGACCTTCGACGAGCTCACCGAGGGGTTCGGCGGCGTCGTCGCCACCCATCAACTCCTGGCCGCCGGCGAGACCGCCGCATCGATCCGGGATGCGTGCCGTTCCGGCACGCTCTCGTCGATACGCCATGGGTGGTATCGGACCGAGTCCGCCGATCCAGAAGTGGTCGGGGCCGTCGCCGATCACGGCGTCGTCTCCTGTGCGACCGCGCTACGACGCCACGGACTCTGGATACCTGAACATCCCGAACAAGTGCATTCGCGGGTGACGCGCCACGAGCGTCGCCGATCCCACGACAGGTGCCGACGGTAGGCCGGCCGACCCCGGCCGACGGCGCCGTCGACGATGTCGCGACAGCATTGCAGTACGCCGCCCGGTGCTTCGACGTCGAGGGATTCGTCATCCTGTGCGACTCCGCACTCAACACCGGCAAGATCACGCCCGCACGACTCCGCACCGAGTTCGATGACGCGCCGATGTTCATCAAGCGCGCCATCGAGAAGACTCACCGACTCGCCGCGTCGGGAACCGAGACAGCAGCCCGCCTGCGTCTCAGAAGCGCCGGCTTGCGAGTCACGGTCCAGCACCACGTACCCAGTGTCGGATGGGTCGATCTGCTCGTCGGAGAACGGCTCGCGCTCGAGCTGGACAGCGTCGAACACCACTCCGGAATCGAGAAGTACGAGGAGGATCGCACTCGAGACCGAAAGCTGATCTCACGCGGTTACTTTCCGTTGCGGGTCACCTATGCACAGGTGTTCGGCGACTGGGCCGACACCTATGCGGACATCGCCGAGATCATCGCTCGGGGGTACCACCGCACCCGGTCGCCTGCCTGGAGAAAGCCAAGCTGATAACCGCCCATCAGAAACGGACACCGGGCGCTACGTCCCCGAGCACTTTCCACCGGGCGGTTTTCAGCGAACCCAGGCCGTCAGTTGGCCCACGACCGCTCGGCCAGCCACTCGGTGATGGTCCCGACCGCCTCTTTCAGGTGTGGGATCTGGTCTCGGCCCGAGTAGTAGTGCGTCGCACCGACAATGGTGTGCAGGGTCTTGTCGGGATGACCGACCGCGTCGAAGAGGCGGTGCGTATGACTGGGCGTGCACGCGTTGTCGGCGGAGTTGCCGATGACCAGTGTCGGGACCGCGAGATCGGCCGCACACCGGGGACCGTCGCCGTTGGCGTCGTCGAAGCTCCACTGCGACAGCCAACTTCGCAGCGTGGTGAACCGGGCGAGTCCGACCGGGCCCATGTTGACGATCCGCGGATCACCCAGATAGCAACCGAGCTTGCGATCGCTCGGGTCGACGGTCAGGTCGAGCCAGCGCGGATCGGCCATCGTTCCGTGCACGATGAAACCGCGCTCCATCAGCGGTTCGCCCCGCCCGCGCAGATCGACGAGTCGCTCTTTCACCCAGGCGGTGATCCGCCGGTTGCGGTCGATCTGCGCCGCGCGGTAACGGTCGAGGAACTCCGCCGAGTACGGCGGCTGGTTCGGGTTCGAGGGATTGTAGAGGTCCAGCTCCGGATCGCGGTTGTCGGGATCCGACTCGTCGAGGATCGACGGGTCCATCCACTCGGTCAGGGTCCCGTGCCGCGAGACGTGCGCCGCGAGCAGCATCATGCCGTCGGCGGCGGGGAGGTCGAGGGCGGTCAGGTCCGGCGGTTCCCCGGCAGGTGTGGCGGCGACCGTCGCGTGCTGTGCCTGCTGCTGGTAGTACAGCGACAGTGCGCCGCCGCCGCTCCACCCGGCCAGGATGACCTTCTCGTAACCGAGGCGTTCGCGCGCATCCTTCACGCACGCACCGAGATCCTGCACCACCTTCTCCATGATCAACGCACTGTCGACGCCGCGATACCGGCTGTTGCAGTAGATGACATGGTGGCCGGCGCGGGCGAGCGCATTGGTCATCGGCAAGTAGGCGCCGCCCCCGATCGGGTGCATGAAGACGATGACGTTCTTCGACGGCACGCCACAGGGGCGGAGCAGGTAGCTCTCGAGCACCACACTCTCGGTCACCCCGCCGTAGGTGTCCTGGTACGCCGAGAGATCATCGAAGACAACGAGATAGGGAATGCGGTCGTAGTCGTGACGAGGCACGTCCCCCCGGTCGCTCATACTCGTGACCCGGCGCCGGCCTGTGCGGAGTCCGCGACCCCGGATTCGAAAAGTGCGGGTGCGGCGATCAACCGTCGACGGGTGTCGATCGAGATCACCTGCCATTCCACGCGGTCGAACTCGTCGAACTTGCGCCGGGAACGCTCTCGCGCCCGCTCCGGGATGCCGTGATGCATCCCCTGGGGTGCGTGGGAGATCAGGCCCGGCGGCATGCCGACTCCGAACATGCTGCCGCCGTGGAAGAACGCGATCTCGTCGAAGTCGGTGTTCCGGTGGTACCACGGCAGCCGTTCGGCACCTCTGCGCGCCTCGGCGGGGCGCGGCAGGAAGTTCATCACGTACACCCCGGTCGCCTGCATGAACAGATGCACCGTGGGCGGCAGATGCACCGTCTCGGAGGTGATGACGTCGTAATCCTCGATGTTGAACGTGAACGGGAAATTGTCTCCACGCCAGCCCTCTACGTCGAGCGGGTGGAACGGGTAGAACAGCGATGTCTGCCCCTCTCGCTGCCGGAACCGCACCTCGTACTCGTCTCGGCCGTCACCGTCGAACGCCTCCGCCTCGGGAACGACGACGAGCGAGGAGTCGAAGGGGAAGAACCTGCCCAGTACGCCCGGTTCGGGCACCCGGAACTCGTCGACCGCCTCGATGACGAGCAGCAACGACGCACCGTCGGGCACCTGACGATAGGTGCACCCCTTGGGGAGATATACGTAATCGCCGGGCCGGTAGGGCAATCGACCGAACTCGGTCTCGAAATACCCGGTGCCCTCGTGGACGAAGACGAGTTCGTCGCCGTCGACCGGGCGAAACCAGAACGGAGCGGCCTCTTTCCGACGACTCAAAGAAATCCGGCAGTCCTCGTTATGGAACATCAGCAGCGGCTCACCCGCGGGGTCGTTCTGGTCGGTGGGCGCGAGGTCGGTGACGATTCGATCGACGCCGGTGTGGGTGCCCACCGCCCGGAACTGCGTCGGGTCGTTGCGTCGATACAGATGTGCCGTGCGGCCGGTGAAACCGTATCGTCCGAGCTCATCGTCTTTCAGATCGGCGACATCTCGGTGCACCTGCCGAGGCGTGCGCCCCTTGCGGTGCTGGACGAACGATTCCATGCCGAACTCCTGTCTCTGCGTTTTTCTGATGCTAGATTCAGGTTCAGAAGATGACAAGGGTCACACTTTCCGTCGATCCGAGTGCGGTCATCGACCGTCCCCATGGTTCGATGGAGAATCGGTCCGCGGAAGGAGCTCACGGTGCCGCCGACGAACAAAGGTCGCCAGACCGAGGCCGCGTTTCTCGACGCCGCGCGCCGGACGTTCGCCGAAAAGGGCTACCTGAACACCAAGATCTCGGACATCTCCGCCGCTGCCGGCCGGTCGACCGGTTCGTTCTATAACTACTACGACAGCAAGGACCGACTGCTCGAAGCCCTGCTGGATCAATTCTCGGACGAAGTGGTGGAGCAGTCGCTCGCGACCCGGCACACCGAGCCGGAGGCGAGCGTCCGCGCGGCCGTGACCGCGTACTGGACGACATACAAGAAGTACCTGCCCGAGATCATCGGCCTGTTCCAGATGTCGATGACCGACGACGATTTCCGCAACCGCTGGCTGGCCAACCGGGTGTCCGGTGTGAAGCAGGTGTTGTCCGGTCTGCACGGTGCCGAGCGCGCGGGTTACTCCATCGGCTTGCCGCTCGAACCGCTGGCGTCCGCACTGGTCGCGACCCTCGAATCCACGTGCTGGACCTGGCTTGCGGTCCGCGGCGACGCCGCCGGGCCCGTCCCCGACGACGACACGGCCATCGAGATCCTCACCGCGATCTGGTACCGGACCGTCTTCGGGGCCGGACCGGCACAGTCGGCTCCTTGACCCTTCGTGGCTCGTCGCTGGCGCTCCTCGCACCTCAGGGAGCAATGGTTATGTCGTTCTTTCGGATGAGGGAGCAGGGGCGTGAGCGACAGCCACAGGGCTGACACCGGCCCGCTTGCCGTCCCGGACCGTGCCGACGACCATGGGACCCATGCCCATCGAGGTCCGGCCCGCGACGATCTTCGACGACATCGCCACGATGGTCGGTCCGAAGAAGCCGACGTCGAACGTGTGCTGGTGTCTGAGCTACCGCATTCCGAGCAAGCAGAACCAGGAGCTGGTCCGCGAGCAGCGCGGAGAGTTCGTGAAAGAGTTGTGCGACAGTGGCATTCCGCTGGGTGTGCTCGCCTACGACGACGCGGGCGAGGTCGTCGGCTGGGCGGCTGTCTCACCGCGCGCGGACACGAGCTTCGCCCGGAACCGGAGGATCCCGCACGTGGACGACCTACCGGTGTGGTCGGTGTGGTGCATCCGTGTCCGCCCCGGTCACCGCAAGCAGGGGATTTCGCACGCACTCCTGGCCGGGGCCGTCGACTGCGCACGGTCGAACGGTGCCCCCGCGATCGAGGGCTACCCCGTCGACAATCAGGGCGCCAAGGTCGACCTGACGATGGCCTATGTCGGGACCCGCGCTCTGTTCGAGAAGGCCGGTTTCACCAAGGCGGCCGACACCTCGTCGGTCCTCGCCGGGTTCCCGCGCGTGCTCATGCGGTTGTCGCTGGACTTGACCGAGGCCCCAACTCAGATCAGCTCCGCCAGTTCGGCGCTGGGTACGTGGATCCACCCCTCCCGCGCGGCGAACGGCCGGTCGGTGGCATCGGGCAGGATGGTCCGGCCGAGCTCGGCGGCGCGCGCGATCAGCGCGGTGATCACGGCGTCGAACGCGTCGTCGTCACGGGCCATGGTCTCGGCATGAACGCTGAGATCCAACCATGGCGCAGCTTCTTCGAGAGCGACGACGAGCCCGGCGAGCACCGAAACATTGGCGGCCCGTTTGTATCCGCGCGAGGTCAGTCCCCAGCGCTTGAGTGCCCCCGCGGGATACGCCTCGACCGCCCACCCGTCGACGCGGTCGTCGACGCCCAGGTCCGCAAGCAAGCCGGCGCATCGGAACGCGACGTGCGCGATCTGGTCCGCCGACACGCTGAGCGGACGACCGACACCGGCATCGACGATCCGCAGATCGGTGCGACGCAACGCAAGTGGTCGTCGACGGGCGATGTCGTCGAGCTCCCGCCCCTTCGACAATTCGTTGCGATGATGCGCGACGACGAAGTCGACGAACTCGTCGGGCCAGCCGAAGGGGGAGTCGATCCCGATGCGGGTCGATCCCTCGACGAGGCGTCGGATGGCGGTGTCGTCCGCGCCCACGACGAGGTCGGTGAGCACGGCCCTCTCCGCATCCCAATCGACGCATGCGACAGCTGTTTTCGCCGGCGATGCGGACAGGTCGACGCCGACCGTCCGCATCACCGGGATCACTGATCGACTCAGAAGTTGCCCTCGAGGAACTCGGCGTACGCGGGCAGATCTAGTTGCCCGTGGCCCGACAGCCCGATCACGACGACCTCGTCCTTGTCGCTGTCGGCGACGTGCGCGGCGCAGGCCGCGATCGCGTGCGTCGACTCGGGAGCCGGGACGATGCCCTGGGTCCGGGCGAACTGCACGCCCGCGGAGAACGCGTCGTGCTGGGAGATGGCAACGCCCTGCACCAGACCGAGCTCCACCGTGTGGCTCAGCGCGGGCGCCATGCCGTGGTAGCGCAGACCACCGGCATGGATCGGGTCGGGCACGAAATCCATACCGAGCGTGTGCATCTTGAGCAACGGGGTGAGTCCGGCGACGTCACCGTGGTCGTACCGATACTCCCCCTGCGTGATCGACGGGCACGCGGCGGGCTCGGCGGCGATGACGCGCGGATCCGAGCGGCCGTGCAGCTTCTCCCGCAGGAACGGGAACGACAACCCCGCGAGGTTCGAACCGCCTCCGGCACAACCGAACACGACGTCGGCACCACCCGGCTCCACCGCGTTGAGCTGGTCGACGGCCTCCTGCCCGATGACACTCTGGTGCAGCACCACGTGATTGAGCACGCTGCCCAGCGCGTAACGGGTGTCGGGGTTCGAGGCGGCGACCTCGACGGCCTCGCTGACGGCCATCCCCAGGCTGCCCGTGGTGTTCGGGTCCTTGGCGAGCATCGCGCGACCCGACTCGGTCAGCTCGGACGGACTGGGGTGGATGGTCCCGCCGTAGGTGCGGATGAGGAACCCCCGGTAGGGTTTCGAGCTGTACGACGCACGGACCTGCCACACTTCGACGTCGATGCCGAACTGCGCACCCGCGAACGCCAGTGCGCTCCCCCACTGACCGGCTCCGGTCTCCGTCGTCAGTTTGGTGACACCGTCGAGGCTGTTGTAGTACGCCTGCGCGACAGCCGAATTCGTCTTGTGGCTGCCGACCGGACTGACGCCCTCGTACTTCACGTAGATCCGCGCCCTGGTGTTGAGCGCCTCCTCGAAACGACGCGCGCGGATCAGCGGCGACGGCCGCCACATCCGGTAGATCTCGCGCACCGGTTCGGGGATCTCGATGTAGGGCTCGGTGGACACCTCTTGCGCGATGAGGCCGCTCGGGAACAACGCGGCGAGATCGCTCGGACCGACCGGTTCCTTGGTGCCCGGATGCAGGTGCGGCGGGATCGGCGTGTCGAGTTCGGCCGCGAGGTTGTACCAATGGGTCGGGACATCCACTGTGATCAGATCCGGATTACCGGTCTCGACATGCATCGTCATGGATCACCACTCTAATCCTCGGGCCGGTCCCCGCGTCCCGCGCCGACCGATCCCGTTGTCACGCCCGGGGCAGCCGGTACTCCTGCCGGGGCCGGCCGGTGGTGCCGTACTGGAGCGACATCGTCAACCGCCCGGCCGCCACGAGGTTCGCGAGGTGCCGCCGCGCGGTCGGTGCCGCGATGCCGATCTCCCGCGACACATCGTCGGCGAACAGCGGAGCGCCCTCGGCGAACAACGCCAGGATGCGCTGTTCGGTCGGCGAGCCACCCTCGGCCCGGTCCGCGGCGCGGGTGCCGAACCGCAGTGCCGACAGCGCTGCGTCGACGGCGTGCTGGTCGACGTTCTCGCCCGCCAGCATCCGCCGGTACTGGGCATAGCCGGCCAACCGACGGGCGAGGTCGGCGTCGTCGAAGGGTTTGATCAGGTAGGCGAGCGCACCGGCACGCATCGCGCTTCGTACCGCCGAGGCGTCGGTCTCGGCGCCGACGATGAAGCAGTCGCAGTCGAGTTCGGCGACCAGTTCGATGCCCGAGCCGTCCGGCAGGTAGACGTCGAGGAGTGCGAGATCGATGTCGGGATGTTCGGCGATCGCTTGACGTGCCGCACCGATGCTGCCCGCCCGGGCTCGCACCGAGAAGCCCCGGACGGCGTCGACGATCGCCGAGTGCAGAGCCGCGACCCGGAAGTCGTCGTCGACGATCAGGACGCCGAGGTCGTCGGTCATGGGGTCACTCCCGGTTCTTCGGTCTGGCTGTACGAGTCGTCTTCGGCCTCGTCCGTCGGCGCGAGCACGCCGGGCAGGCGGGCGACGAACACGGCCCCGCCCGGTTCGTCATCATCCGCGGAGCCGCGACCCCCCGCATCGGCGACCCACACGTCGCCGCCGACCCGGCGCGCGATCTGCCGGGCCAGGGCGAGTCCCATACCGCGGCCGCCGGGTACGTGCGCGCCCGATTTGGTCGTGACGCCCTCGGCGAAGACGTCGTCGGGGTCCTCGAAGGCGATGCCGGGTCCGGAGTCCCCGACGGTGACCAGGACCGTGTCGCCGTCGGCGATGACCTCGACCTCGACCTCACCGGGCTGTCCACCGTCCGGTCCGGACGCGGCGGCATCGATCCCGTTGTCGACGAGGTTGCCGAGCACGGTGGTGACGACGACGGGTTCGGTGAGCACGCCCTGAATCCAGGTCTGGTCGCCCAGTCGCAGGACCACCCGGCGCTCGCGCGCCTGAGCCGCCTTCGCGTCGAGAAACGCGTGGAGGTGTGGTTCGCGCACATTGTCGAGTCCGGCGAGAAGCGCCCCTCCCGGTCCGGTTCCGGTGACCTCGTCCAGGTAGGCGAGCGCCTCGTCGGCGTGCCCGTGCCGGAGCAGGCCGGCGAGTACGTGCATCCGGTTGGCGGTTTCGTGGCGCTGTGCGCGTAGGGCGGTGCTCATCGACTTGATCGAATCCACCTCGCGGCTGAGTGCTTCGACGTCGGTGCGATCGATCACCGACAGGACCATGCCGAGGTCGCGACCGTCGGCCCGCACCCGATGGGAACTCACCAGCACCACCCGTTCGCCGACACCGGCGGCGAGGGGTTCGTCGGTGGGCGTGGCCAGGACGGTCGCCACCCGCGGGGTCAGGCCGAGGTCGTCGGCGGGGGTGCCGACCGGGGCGTCGATGTCGAGCAGCGCACGCGCCCTGTCGTTGACGACGCGCACGATGCCGTCGGCGTCGACGGCGAGCACGCCGTCGGCCATCGAGTGCAGCACCGCCCCCTGTTCCCGGACGAGCTCGGCCAGTTCGTCGGGCTCCAAACCCAGGGTGAGCCGGCGCCACCGACGGGCCAGCAGCACCGAACCCACCGCGCCGATACCCAGTGCCGCAAGCGCGAGGAGCGCGATCGCGACGATGTCGGTGCGGGTCTCGGAGCCCAGGCGTTCGGTGGAGACACCGACGCTCACGAACCCGACGACCACGCCGTCGGTGTTCAGGACCGGGACCTTCGCGCGGACCGACTCGCCGAGGGTGCCCCGGTCGGTGTTCACCTCGTTCGATCCGGACAGCACCTTCGACGGGTCCGTGGAGACCGTCCTGGCCAGCTCCGTCACCTCGGGATGTGCCAGACGGATGCCGCGGTCGTTGCCGATGACGACGAACAGGGCTCCGGTCCGGGCTCGTACTGCCGCCGCCTGACGTTGCAGCGGGCCGTCGACCAGGTCCGCCGCGTCCACCCGGTCACCGGGATGGGCGGCGACCTCGCTGCGGACCTCGGCGTCGGCGGCGACCGACTGCGCGATGGCGAGCGCGCGCTGTGCGTACTCGTCGCGCACCCGGTCGTCGGCTCCGGCGATGACCAGACCGAACCCGACCGCGAGGCTGACCGCTATCACCGCCAGCTGCAGGAGCAGCACCTGCGTCCGCAAACGCATGGTGTCAGCCTAATGCTCGCTGTGGGGCAGGCACGCCGACGCGGCGATCCGTGGGGAACGGATCGCCGCGTGGAGTGTGGATCGGCATGCACCGGTTGGGCCGTATCAGAACGGGATGGCCCCGACCAGGACCCCGACGGCGAGCATCACCAGCGAGACGACCGTGGCGCGCCACAGGACCTTCTTGTGGTGGTCGGCCAGGCTGACCCCGGCCAGTGCGACCAGCAGCAGGATCGCCGGGACCAGCGGGCTCTGCATGTGCACGGTCTGGCCGGTGATCGATGCCCGCGCCATCTCGGTGGGGTCGATGCCGTAGCGGGTCGCGGTCTCGGACAGGACCGGCAGCACCCCGTAGTAGAAGGCGTCGTTGCTCATCAGGAAGGTGAGCGGGATCGAGAGCACGCCGATCACGATGGCCATGTGGGGGCCCATCCAGTCGGGGATGCCATCGGCCAGCCAGTGCGCGATGGCGTCGACCATCCCGGTGCCGTTGAACACGCCGGTGAGGACGGCGGCGGCGAGGACCATGGCGACCACCGACACGATGCTCGAGCTGTGCCGGGTGATGGCCTCCTGCTGCTGCTTGATGTGCGGGAAGTTGATGGCCAGGGCGATGCCGGCGAAGATCATGAACAGCACCGGGATGGCGACGATGTCGGCACCGAGGATGGCCAGCAGGGCCACGGTGAGTCCGGCGTTCACCCAGAAGAGCTTGGGCCGCAGGGTTTCCCGATTGGGGTCGAGGACGCCCGAGAAAGATGCGTCGCGGTCGTCGTCGGCGGCGCCCGCCACGGGGCGGCTGAGATCGTGATCGCCGGTGGGAGCGTCGTCGTAGGCGCCCGAGCCTGTTCCCGTCGAACCCGAACCGCGCGCCCGACGACCCTTGGGCGGCAACCCGGTTCCGCCGCCGGCGCCGACCAGTACCTCTTCCTTCGGGGCGAGGATCGAATCCCGGATCTCCAGCTTGCCGATGCGCCGGCGTTCGAGCACACCGAGGTGATAGGCGAAGAGCAGTACGACGATCAGCGCCGCCACCAGTGCGGGGACCATCGGGACGAAGACGTCGTTGGTGTCGATGTTCAGCGCACTTGCGGCGCGGGCGGTGGGGCCACCCCACGGCAAAATGTTCATCGTGCCGTTGGTGAGTCCGGCGACGACCGTGAGGACGACCGGGCTGACGCCGAGCTTCAGGTACAGCGGCAGCAGTGCGGCCGTCGTGATGATGAAGGTCGTCGAACCGTCGCCGTCGAGGGAGACGACACCGGCGAGCACCGCGGTTCCGACCACCAGGCGGGCCGGGTCGTCGTGCACCGCGCGGACGACCGCCCGGACCACCGGGTCGAAGAGTCCGACGTCGATCATGATGCCGAAGAAGATGATCGCGAAGAACAGCATCGCCGCGGTGGGGGCGAGGTCTTTGATGCCGTCGGTGATCATGTCGCTGATGCCGAGGCCGGCACCGGCGAAGAGGCCGAAGGCGACGGGGACGAGGATCAGCGCGACCACGGGCGTCGCCCGCTTGGTGATGATCAGCACCATGAAGGTGGCGACCATCCCGAGGCCGAGGGCTACCAACATTGTCTTACTCGATTCTGCAGCGGATGTGAGGGCGACCACATCGGGTGGTCACATCAGAAGTGTTGGGGGTCACCGGCATCACAGTCACGCTTGGGCGCATAAGTAGCGTTTCGCGCTTTTCGCGCTAGTCGGGCAGCATCGGTGCGTCGTCGCCGTGGTTGCGTCCGATGAGGACCGCGCGGGTGACCGAGTCGCGGCCGAACCGGTCCCGCAGCAGATCCATCGTCGCGTCGAGTTCGTGGGCATGGTCGGTGTCGAAGGGAAGCGTCAGCTGGATGCTGTCGTGGTCGTCGAGGTTGGTCAGCGACAACCCGACCAGGGTGCATCCCCGTTCGCGGATGATCGGCATCGCGTCGGCGAGGAGGCCGCGCGCCGACGTCATGATGAGGTCGGTGCGGTCGGTGGACTCCAGCAGCGTGCGGGACCGGGTGGCGCGGGTGAAGTCGTCGAAGCGCAACCGCAGAACGATTGTCCGACAGACCCGTTCGGCCGTTCGGAGCCGTTTGCCCAATCGTTCGACGATCGCGGTGATGGTCGCCTCGAGGTCGGCCTCGGACTTCGGACGTCGGCCGAGCGCGCGTTGTGAACCGATTGAGCTGCGTCGTTTGCCGGTCTCCACCCGACGCGGGTCCTGGGCGAGTGACAGCGCGAAGAGGTGCCGTCCGGCACCCGACCCGACGATGCCGCGCAACGACCGCTCCCCGAGGGCCGCCAGCTGGCCGACGGTCTCGATTCCTGCGTCGTGCAGCTTGGCCTCGGTGACCGGACCGACCCCCCAGAGTCGACGGACCGGGAGCGGATGCAGGAAGTCGAGTTCGGTTCCCGGCTCGACGATGAGCAGGCCGTCCGGCTTGCCGACGGCGCTGGCGACCTTGGCGAGGAACTTGCTGCGTGCTCCGCCGACCGTGATGGGGAGACCGACCTCCTCGCGGACGCGGCGTCGGATCGTCGATGCGACGTCGTGCGGCGTACCGCTGATCCGGCCGAGCCCCCCGACGTCGAGGAAGGCCTCGTCGACCGAGATCCCCTCGACCACGGGAGTGGTGTCGTGGAAGATGTCGAAGACCTCCCGACTCGCCTCCATGTAGGCCTCGAACCGCGGCCGGACGACGATCGCGTCGGGACAGAGTGCCCGCGCCTCGTGGCCCGGCATCGGCGATCGCACCCCGCGGGCCTTGGCCTCATAGCTCGCCGCGAGGACGACGCCGCCGCCGACGAGAACCGGACGGCCGCGAAGCGAGGGGTCGTCCCGCTGCTCGACCGAGGCGTAGAACGAGTCGAGATCGGCATGCAGGATCGACGGATCCCGCCGTTCCCGCCGCTCGATGCGCATAGAACACATGTGGATCTCCTGATCTGAAAGTGGGCGGTTTTCGGTCAGTTTCGATGTGGGAGTTCTGGGCATGCGCCGCCCCTGGTGAGGTTCGCCATCGCGATCAAAGCGTCGGGAGTG
>NZ_SCOC01000022.1:0-84769 GCF_005502615.1 Gordonia sp. ALPHA1B1
GCGTGAACTCCTGCGCAAAGGGTTGTCCCCGCAGGTCACCACTCTGTCCGCAGCCGGGCATGCCCCGGTGATCGCCAACGCCTGGCTACGCGCCGGGCGCACCGCTTCCGGGAACGGGGCAGCGAGAATGATCGCTGAAACCCTGACCACCGCACGCCGGTGTGGGGCGAGCGGGGAGATCACCGTGCGCGGCGACGCCGCCTATGGCACCGCTGCGGTGATGCGTACCTGTCAACGCCTCGCAGCGACGTTCTCGCTGGTCTTACGCACCAATACCGCGATCACCCGCGCCATCACCGCGATCGGAGACGACGCCTGGACCCCGGTGCACTATCCCGGGGCGGTCACCGACCCCGACACCGGCGAACTGATCTCTGACGCCGAAGTCGCCGAAACCACCTACACCGTGCAACCGGACTCCGCCCAGCCGGTCACCGCGCGACTGATCGTGCGTCGGGTCACAGCCCACCACCCCGCCGGCACCGACACATTGATGCCCGCGTGGCGGTACCACTCGTTTTTCACCAACACCACCGACGACACCGTCACCGCCGACCTCATCCACCGCCGCCACGCCATCATCGAAACCGTGTTCGCCGACCTCATCGACGGACCACTGGCCCACCTGCCCTCCGGACGGTTCGGCGCCAACGCCGCCTGGCTGGCCCTGACCGCGATCAGCCACAACCTGATGCGCACCCTCGCCGCACTCACCAACACCCCCACACTGCGAGCCGCGCGGGGCGCTACGCTGCGCCGCACCCTCATCGCGATACCCGCCCGACTAGCCCGACCAGCACGAACACCGGTGCTGCACCTACCCCGACACTGGCCCACCCAACACGCCTTCACCACCCTGTGGGCCGCGGCCAACACCACCTGACCTGACGTCGCCACCCGCCCACCCACGACCAAGGAACCCCAGTGAAAAGGCTGACACAGGTCAGCGAATACCACACGCCCACAACACAATCAGGCGATCACGCGCCCCAACCCCACCCCACCTGAACTCCTTCCACGGATCCAGGCTCAGGGAGCAGGGGTTATGGTGTTCTTTAGGGCTAAACAGCAGAGGAAACATCGAATGGTGATCGTCGCCAACATGTTTCGCGAGTTCGCCGAGATGATGCCGACGACAGCCGCCTCCTCGACGGCCGGATCCAGGAGCTCACCTATCGCTCCACACCGCACTTCTGACCCCGGCGATCACCCACACCGACTACCAACCAAGCACTTGCTAGGTTAGTCTCGGGGACATGAGTGACGCCGTCATCCCACCTCCGCTCGGACCCGACGATCTGGGCCCGGACACCTCACCGGTCGCCTACGAGACCGGCGGCCCCGACGGCGCGGTGGCCTATGTGACGCTGAACCGCCCGGAGTACCGCAACGCGCAGAACTCGGTGATGACCTATTCGCTCGACGCCGCGTTCCGCAAGGCCGTCGACGACGCTTCGGTGAAGGTGATCGTGCTGCGGGCGAACGGCAAGCACTTCTCGGCCGGACACGACATCGGCACCCCCGAACGCGACTTCGACACCTACTACGAGAACGCGGCCGTCCTGCACTGGGACCACACCGACAAGACCGGTGCCGACCAGCGTCTCGCCCGCGAGATGGAGGTGTACATGGGGATGTGCCGCCGCTGGCGCGACATCCCCAAACCCCTCATCGCCCAGGTCCATGGCGCGTGCATCGCCGGCGGTCTCATGCTCGCCTGGATCTGCGACTTCATCGTCGCCTCCGACGACGCGTTCTTCTCGGACCCGGTCGCCCGCATGGGCATCCCCGGCGTCGAGTACTTCGCCCACGCCTTCGTGCTCGGCCCGCGCCGGGCGAAGGAGATCCTCTTCACCGGTGAACGTTTCACCGCGACGCAGGCGGCCGACTGGGGCATGGTCAACCACGTCGTCCCCCGGGACGCCCTCGAGACCAAGGTGAACGAGATCGCCGAGAAGGCCGTCGCCATGCCGATGCAGGGGCTCTTCCTGAGCAAGAAGGCCGTCAACATCTGCGAAGACCAGATGGGACTTCGCAACTCGATGGACTCGGTGTTCGGCTGGCACCACTTCGCGCACGCGGCCAACTCCGAGGCGGGTGGCGACTCGCTCGGCGGGATGGACGCGAAGTCGATGAAGGCGTCGGCGTCGACCGGCACCGCGGGATCGGTGAGCTGACATGGACCTGCTGTTCGACGACGCCGCCGACGACTTCCGCGCCGAGGTCCGCACCTGGCTGGCCGATCATGTTCCGCGCGAACCGCTTCCGTCGATGGACACCGCCGAGGGATTCGAGGCGCACCGCGAGTGGGAGCGAACGATGGCCGCCGACCGGATGTCGGTCGTCAGCTGGCCGGAGGAATACGGCGGCCGCGATGCCCCGCTGCTGCACTGGGTCATCTTCGAGGAGGAGTACTACCGTTCGGGTGCTCCCGGACGCGTGAGCCAGAACGGCATCTTCCTGCTCGCACCCACCCTGTTCGAGCACGCGAGTCCTGCTCAGCTGGAACGCATCCTGCCGCGGATGGCCAACGCCGACGACATCTGGGGTCAGGCGTGGAGCGAACCCGAGGCCGGCAGCGACCTCGCCTCGCTGCGGTCGACCGCCGTTCGCACCGACGGCGGCTGGCTGCTCAACGGTCAGAAGACCTGGAGTTCGCGGTCGAGTTTCGCCGACCGCGCCTTCGGCCTCTTCCGCACCGACAAACAGGCACAGCGCCACAAGGGTCTCACCTACTTCATGTTCGACCTGCGCAGCGAGGGCGTGACCGTCCGGCCGATCGCACAGCTCGACGGCGAGGCCGGGTTCGCAGAGCTGTTCTTGGAGAACGTCTTCGTCCCCGACGATCCGTCGAATCCGGGCGAGTCGGGTGTCATCGGCGAGGTGGACAACGGGTGGCGGGTCGCGATGAGCACCGCCGCCAACGAACGCGGGCTGTCGCTGCGCGCACCCGGCCGGTTCCTGGCCACCACCGACCGCCTCGTCGAACTGTGGCGGTCGAACCGGGACGACGTCCCGTCGACGGCGAACACCGATGCGCGCGTGGCGGATGCGTGGATCGGGTCGCGAGCCTACGAGCTGTCCACGTATCAGACGGTGAGTCGTCTCGCGGCCGGTGGTTCGCTCGGCATGGAGTCGTCGATCAACAAGGTGTTCTGGTCGCAGTGGGACATCGCCGCCCACGAGACCGCCCTCGACCTGCAGGGCCCGGCCGCCGAGCTCGACGACCGGTGGACCGACGGCTACCTCTTCTCGTTGTCCGGGCCGATCTACGCGGGTACCAACGAGATCCAACGCAATGTCATCGCCGAGCGCCTGCTCGGCCTTCCCCGTGGAGATCGGTGATCATCATGGACTTCCGACTCTCCGACATCCACACCGACCTCGCCTCGACGGTGGACGCCATGCTGGGCAAGGCCGACATGCCGACCGCCACGCGCGCCTGGGCGGCCGGTGACCGCGCGGCCGTCGCCAAGGTCTACTCACAGCTGGCCGACGCGGGCATCAGCGGACTCCTGATCGACGAGTCACACGGCGGCAGCAGCGCCGGGGCCGTCGAGATGGTCGTCGCCGTCGAGCAACTCGGACGCCACTGTGCCCCGGGCCCGATCGTCGAGAGCGTCGCCGTGCTGCCGATCCTGCTGCACGACGCCGACGTGTCGGGCCCGCTCAGCGACCTCGCCGAGGGGCGGCTGGCGACCTGCGCGATCGGACCGCTCCAGCCGTTGGCCGCCGACACCGCCGCCGCCGATGTCTACCTCGTCCAGGACGGAGTGCTCTCGCGGGCCACCGTGCAGAGCACCGAGCCCTCGGTCGACAGCACCCGGACGTTGTCGCGGGTCACCGCCGGCGACGTCCTGGCCACCGGGGTCGATGCGTCCGACGCCGCGGACGCAGGCGCACTGGCCACGGCCGCGCAGCTGCTCGGCCTGGGTCAGGCGATGCTGTCCATCGCCTCGGAATACGCGCAGTCGCGCAAGCAGTTCGGCCGACCGATCGGGTCGTTCCAGGCCGTCAAACATCATCTCGCCGACGTGGCGATCGCCATCGAGATGGCCCGCCCCCTCGTTCACGCAGCCGCCCTCGGCGTCGACGGCCAGGTGCCGGAGGGCACCGACGTCTCGCGCGACATCTCGGCGGCGAAGGTCGCGGCCGCCGAGGCCGCCGACCTGTCGGCCCGCCGCTCGCTGCAGGTGATGGGGGCGATCGGGTATACCGCCGAGCACGACATCTCGCTGTACATCACCAAGACCCGGGCGCTGCTCAACGCCTGGGGCTCCCCTGCCGTACACCGCCAACGCATCCTGGAGACGCTGTGACCGTCAGTACCGGCATCGAAAGCCCGGCCATCGGCGCGGAGGAACGGGAGGCACTCGTCGAGGCGGTGCGGGATCTCCTGCGTCGCCGGGGCGATTCGACCACGGTCCGCGCGGCCATGTGCGCTCCCGGGCGCATCGACTCGACCCTGTGGCAGACGCTGTGCACCGAGATCGGGGTCGCCGCGCTTGCTGTCCCCGAGCGATTCGGCGGTGCCGGGGCGTCATGGATGGAGTCGGCCGCGGTGCTCGAAGAACTGGGCGCCGCACTGAGTCCCGTCCCCGCGCTCGGCTCCGCACTCGCCACCGGCACGATCCTGCTCGCGGGTGACGACGACGCGTCGTCGCGACTTCTGCCCGCCCTGGCCGCCGGCGAGCGGACCGCGGCGGTGTGCTGGGCCGGTGAACGCGGCTGGCAGACCCCCGGTGTGCGTGCCGACGCCGGACTCCTCACCGGGACAGCCCACTTCGTCGTCGACGGCGAGTCGGCAGACGTGCTCCTCGTGCTCGCGGCCGGCCCCGGGACACACCTGACCCTGCACGAGGTGGCCGCCGATGCGGACGGCGTCTCGGTGTCGCCGATGCCCGTCCTCGACCCGACCCGGGCGCTGTCCTCGGTGCGCTTCGACGAGGTGGCGTCCGCGGCGATCCCCGCGCCGGACGATCTCGCGTCCCGGCTCCGTGCGCTCGCCTGGGCCCTGCTGTCCGCCGAGCAGGTCGGGGGCGCGCAGCGAGCGCTCGACCTCACGGTCGATTACACCAAGTCCCGCAAGCAGTTCGGGCGCACCATCGGCTCGTTCCAGGCCCTCAAGCATCGGATGGCCGACATGTACGTGCTGGTCGAGACGGCGCGGTCGATCTCCCGCGCCGCCGTGGCCGCCCTCGCCGCCGACGAGCCGGACGCCGACGACCTGGCGCTGGCCGCCCACGTGTACTGCTCCGATGCCTATCGTCGTGTCACGGGCGAGGCGATCCAATTGCATGGCGGGATCGGCATCACCTGGGAGCACGACATCCAGCTCTATTTCAAGCGCGCACAGGCCACGTCGCAGATGTTCGGTGCCCCGCACACCGCGGTGACCGCAGCGGCCCGCGCACTGCGCTGACCGACCTCAGTGTCGCCGCGGCCGCCACCGGGCGAGCAACCGCTCGACCGGGTCGGTCAGCAGCAGTAGGAACAGCGGCAGATTTCCGCTGCGCGGGAACACGATCGCGACGCCCAGTGCGACCGCGAGGATGATGAACGTGGCGACTCCGCTCGACGAGGCGACCCATCGGTCGGTGGCGTCGTCGTCGGCGAGCAGTTCTCGGTGCCGACGGCCCCATTCGGCGATCGCGATGAGCGAGCCCACCGAGACGGCCAGCACACCGATGTAGAGGATGTTGGCCTGCTCGATGTGGGCGCCGTCGATGAGGGCCGTCGCGAAGGGCAGCGCCACGATCGTGAGCAACCAGATGAAGTGGAGGTTGATCAGCGTGCGGTCGTAGGCGCGGAAGTATTCCATCGTCTGATGGTGCTGGCGCCACAGGATCCAGATGACGCCGAAACTGATGATGAAGCTGACCAGTTCGATCGAGTTGTCGGACACCACGTCCGCGACCGACGAATCCTCGCGCAGGTCGTTGGCGATGTCGACGAGCGGGAGCACCAGCAGGGTCAGCGCGATCGCGACCACCGCGTCGGCGAATGCGATGAGCCGGCTCAGTCCCTCTGCCGACTGTCGGTTCTCCGGTTCTGCCATGCGATGCACTGTAGAACGACCGACGTGCGGCCGGTGGGTCAGACGGCGAAGGCCGCCTCGACCGTTGCCTCGTCGAGTCCGTAATCGGCGAGCTGGTACCGGTGCTGCGGTTTGCGCGCACCCGACCGGCTCTCCTCGTCGAGCGCGGTCACTGCCGCACGCGCGTCCTCCGACATCGGGGTGTCCAGCGCTGCGTACACCCGCTCGACGGTGCCCATCGGGTCGTTGCGCAGATCGGTGAAGTCGATGTCGAGGAACTGGGCCGGGTCGTGCCGCTTCCGTGCGGTGGAGAACTCGCGGAGTCCGCGCGACCACAGCTCGAGCTGGTCCCGGCCCACCTGCTCGCCGGTGAACGTCGTCGACCATCCCGGGGTGGCGTGTTCGGCCAAGCTGCACATCGACGCGATGAGAGTGCTGGGCGGCCGGTGCGTCTGGATCACCAGGGCATCCGGGTATGCCGCCATGAGCGCGTCGAGCGCGAACAGATGGCTGGGGTTCTTGAGCACCCACCGCTTGCCGGGGTCGTTGAGCCCGATCAGCTGCAGGTTCTTGCGGTGTCGGAGATACGCCGGCGTCCAGTCCTGTTGGGCGAGCCACCTCGAGTAGGTCGGGATGTGCGCGAGGGATTCGTACGAGATCGACATGACGCTCTGGCGGAGCAGCTGCCAGCACTCCTCGACCTCGCCGGCGTCCATGTAGTGCAACCCCATGAACTCGGGATTCTCGACGTGATGTTGCTCGAACCCGGCCTGGATCTGCTGGTAGACGGGATTGTCGGACCAGGTGTCGCGCGGCGGCCGGGGCTGCGGGAACTCGGCGAGCCACATCTCGACGCCCTGGTGCGCCGGATCGGCGGCCAGGAGTCGGTGCAGCGCAGTCGTTCCCGTGCGCGGCAGGCCGGTCACGAAGATCGGCCGCGTCACCTCGACGTCGGCGTACCCCGGGTTCGCCTTCCACGACGCCTCGCTGAGCAACCGGGCGACCAACGCGCCCTTGAGGAAGAAGCGGAACATCTTGCTGCCGATCTCGGTCAGCCCCGCCTCGGAGCGGTAGGAGTCGAGCAGGATGCCCAACGGCTCCAGGTACTCGGTGTCCCCGAAGTCGTCGAGGCCGGTGGCGCGAGTGGCCGAGGAATGCAGGTCTTCGATCGTGCCGACGTCGGTGCGTGCCGCACTAGTCATGGTATTCACCGCAATTCACGTCCAGGGTGTGCCCGGTGATGGCGCGCGCCATCGGCGAGGCGAGGAACACGACGGCGTCGGCGATCTCGTCCGGCTCCGGCAATCGCTTGAGGTCGGACTTCGACGCCGTCTGCTCGTAGACGTCGTCGGGTGAGATCCCGTATTTCTTGGCGACCTCGCCGAAGTACCACTTCAGCTGGTCGTCCCAGATGTAACCCGGTGCGACCGAGTTGATGCGAATCCCCTTGTCGCCGAGTTCGGAGGCCAGCGACTGCGACATCGCCAGCAGCGCCGACTTGGCGATCTTGTAACTGCCGTAACGGGGTTCGGAGTGCCGGATGACCATCGAGTTGATGTTCACGATCGAGCCGTCGGACTCGCCCAGCGCGTCGGTGAACGCGCGGATGACCCGCAACGTGCCCAGCACGGTGACGTCGATGCTGCTCGCGATCTGATCGAAGTCGGTGCGGGACAACGGCTTCATCGACGGGAGGGCGAAGGCGTTGTTGACCAGTACATCGGCCCGGCCGAACTCGGCGACGGTGGTGGCCACCAGGTTCTCGACGGCGGCGTCGTCGGTGATGTCGGCCGGGACGACGAGGCTGGTCCCGCCGGCGGCGTCGATCTCGGCGGCGACCTCCTTCAGCCTTGATTCCGTACGGGCGGCGAGGACGACCCGTGCGCCCTTCGCGGCCGCACGCAGGCAGATCGACCGCCCGAGTCCCGGACCGACACCCGAGACCACGACGACCTTGTCAGCGAGCAGACCCCCCTGTGCGCTCATCCCAGCATCCTCTCGGCGAACCCGCGCTGACGTGCCGTGATCCGCTCCGCCCAGCCGTCGGCGTCGATCCTGTTGTGCTCGAGGTGCGGCAGATGGCCGGCGACTTCGTCGAAAGCGACGACCTGTGCGGTCGGGCCCAGGTCCGGGCCGATCGGCGAATCACTGCGTTGCCACCGGAACTGCAGGATGCCCGTCGACCGGCCGGTCGTCTCGATCCAGTTCGCGACGCCCGGGTCGCGGTGGGACACCACCATGCGGATCATGCCGTCCGGATCCACCTGCGCCTGAGCGGAGTTCAGGCTGGTCTGGTGGTTGACGTAGTCCAGCGAGATGTACCACATGCTGCCGAGCTGGAATCCCTGGTACGGGGCGTCGGACCGCGGAATGGTGATCACCATCGCCTCGTCGGGCCCCAACCGGAAGTGTCCGACGGAGGAGAACTGCGTGCTGAGGCCGCCCGGGGTCTGCCGCGGTTCGGTGAACGTGTTGACCGGCTCGTCGAGGTAGAACCACTTCGGGAAATTGAACCAGGTGTTGATGCGAGCCGTCAGCATCTTGCCGGCCGTCGCGTACCGGCGGGACACCCGGGCCAGGTCCGGCTCCGGCGGCGCTGTCCCGATGGTGTCGACCCGTTCGATGGTGATCGACCCCTTGCGTTCGGACCAGTCGGAGTAGACCTCGCGCACCGCGAGCATCGACGCGCCCTCCCCGAGCGGGAAGTAGTCGTCCGGCGCATCGGGGATGGGTGGGCCGAAGGCCAGTTCGAACGACCCGTCGTCGGCGATCGTCAGCCGCCGGTCGTCGAACGCATCCTCGCCGCCCGGTACCGACGAGGCCGTGTAGTCGCCGCGCAGGACCTGGAAGCTGAGATCGGTTGTCGTACCGCGCCGCCCGCGTACCCGGTAGGTCCCGGTGGGCTCGACGTCTGCGTGATAGTAGAGCGTGTCCGGATTGTCCAGGCCCATCTTGGTCGACGGCCCGGTGGACGTCACGAAGTTCGGGTGGGAGATGGACCGGGCGCGCACCAGCTGGACGATGGCGGCGATGCTCCCGGCGAGGTAGTCGTAGCCTTCGGCGAGATCTTGGTCGGTCTCGACGAAATCGGCCGATGCGACCAGCTTCTCGGCCTCCGCGATCGCGTCGATGAGGGGCTGAGTGACCAGCGTCGGTGCGTCACTCGTTGTTTCGGTTGACGATGTCTCGGTCGTCGCTGTCTCGGTGCTCGTCGCGTCGTCGACGGTCATAGCCAGGTGTCCCCGCCCGTCCATGTGAGGAAGTTTTCCAACTCTGCCTGTGCGGGCGTGACCCGCGGGTGTTCGGTCGACAGGTAGCCGCCACGGTAGAACAGCAACGGCTTGTCCTGCAGCACTTCTCCGAGAGTCAGTGCGCGGCCGATGACGATGTGATGGTCGCCGCCGTTGGTGACGGTCTCCACGTCGCACTCGACCCAGGTCAGGCTGTGCCGGATGACGGGGAGGCCGGCCGGTGACGGGTCCCAGGTGACGTTCGCGAACTTGTCGTCGCCGGGGGCGCCGAAGGCGGCGCTGACGTCCTGCTGGCGGTTCGACAGGACGTTCACGCAGAACTTGCCCGTCTTCTCGATGACCTTCCAGCTCCGGGAGGTCTTCATCGGGCAGAAGAGGACCAGCGGCGGGTCGAGCGACAACGCGGCGAACGACTGGCACGCGAACCCGACCGGCTTGCCCGCGTCGTCGAGGGTCGTGATGACGGTGACCCCGGTACAGAACTGGCCCATCGCCGTTCGGAACTGACGGGAGTCGAAGTCGGCGGACCCGTACGGCGAACGCGTGGACTGCTGGGCCGTGGCGCCGGAGGGCATCTCGGACAAGGGCATCTCAGCCCTTGAACCCGACGCTGAAGTCATGCCCCCACAGACTCACTGCCGTGCTCTCCCGGGCGATCCACTCGTCGTCCTTCACCGTGCGCCCCTCACAACCGAATTCGATGTCGAAGCCGCCCGGCGTCTTCATGTAGAAGGACAGCATGAGGTCGTTGACGTGTCGGCCGAGCGTCGCCGACATCGGCACCTTCTTGCGCAGCGCGCGGTCGAGGCACAGGCCGACGTCGTCGGCGTTCTCCACCTCCACCATCAGGTGGACGATGCCGGTGCTGTTCGGGATCGGCAGGAAGGCCAGCGAATGGTGCCGGGGGTTGCAACCGAGGAAGCGCAGCCACGGCACCTCGTCGCCCTCTTCGCGGCCGACGACCTGCGGCGGGAGGCGCATCGAGTCACGGAGCTTGAATCCCAGGACGTCCCGGTAGAATTCGAGCGCTGCCTTGTCGTCGGAGCAGGTGAGCACCACGTGGCCCAGACCCTGCTCCTCGGTGACGAAGCGATGCCCGTACGGGCTGACGACGCGCCGGTGCTCCAGCGCGGCGCCGTGGAAGACCTCCAGGGTGTTGTCCGCCGGGTCGTCGAAGACGATCATCTCGGCGACCCGACGGTCGGCGACCTCCTCGTCCTTGCCCTCGCGGAAGACCACACCCGCACGCGACAGCCGATCCCGGACATTCTGCAACTCAGCGGCATTCGCGACCTCCCAGCCCGCGCAGGCGAGCCGGTCGTGCTCGGACGGCACGATGACCAGACGGGCCGGGAAATCGTCCATCCGGAGATACAGGGCACCGTCGGTGAGACCAGAGCCCTCGATCATGCCGAGGATCTTGAGGCCGTAGGTGCG
Organism: Gordonia sp. ALPHA1B1; assembly: GCF_005502615.1. Classification (NCBI taxonomy): domain Bacteria; kingdom Bacillati; phylum Actinomycetota; class Actinomycetes; order Mycobacteriales; family Gordoniaceae; genus Gordonia; species Gordonia sp. ALPHA1B1. The sequence continues at coordinate 10,726 of NZ_SCOC01000022.1, forward strand.
CCACGCCTCGATGTCGGTGGCCTCGATCCTCATGTACCCCAACGAGCGAATCGGACTGTCACTCATCTCGATCAATCCTGTCTTGTCCCTGCTCCCTGAGGAGCGAGCTTGCGAGCCACTTCCCTGCTCCCTGAGGAGCGAGCTTGCGAGCGTCACGAAGGGTCACACCATCGTGTCGCCGATGGGAATCCCGAACTCGCCGTTGCCGAATGCGACGTAGGCGCGCTCCGGGTCGTTCGCGGCGTGCACGCGGCCGGCGTGGGCATCGCGCCAGAAGCGCTGGATCGGCGTCCCGTTCTCGAGCGCGTGGGCGCCCGAGTTCTCGAAGAGCCGATCGATCGCGGCGATCGCACGTCCGGTCGCACGCACCTGGTCGCGTCGAGCGGACAGCCGCAGTTCCATCGGGACCTCCTCGCCGGCGAGGATGAGGTCGTACTCGGCCTGCAGGTTGCCCGACAGCTGGCGCCACGCGGCGTCGATGTCGCTGGCGGCCTCGGCGATCCGGACCTTGGCGAACGGATCCTCCTTGGCCTTCTCGCCCGCGTAGGCGGCCCGGACCCGCTTGCCCTGGTGCTCGACGTGGGCGCGGTAGGCGCCGTAGGCCATGCCGACGATCGGCGTCGCGATGGTGCTGGGATGGATGGTGCCCCAGGGCATCTTGTAGACCGGCGCGGTGTTGCGCTCCAGGCCCGGGCTCTGCCCCATCGACATCGTGCGCATGCTGAGCATGCGGTGCCGGGGCACGAACACGTCCTTGACCTCGATGGTGTTGGACCCGGTGCCGCGCAGACCGACGACGTTCCACACGTCCTTGATCGTGTAGTCCTCACGCGGGATCAGGAAGCTGACGAAGTCGACGGGCTTGCCGTTCTTGATGACCGGACCCCCGACAAAGACCCAGTCAGCAGTCTCGCAACCCGACGACCACGCCCACGAACCGTTGACCTTGTAGCCGCCGTCGACGACCTCGCCCATGCCCATCGGCGCGTACGACGACGAGATCCGGACATTGGTGTCCGAACCCCACACGTCTTCCTGCGCCTGCTGGTCGAAGAGGGCGAGGTGCCAGTTGTGGACGCCGATGATGCCCGACACCCAGCCGGTGGACCCGCAGGCCGACGCGATCCGGCGGACCGCTTCGTAGAAGGTGACCGGGTCGACCTGATAGCCACCCCACTGCTCGGGCTGCAACAGCCGGAAGAAGCCGGCGGTCTCGAGGCTCGAGACGGTCTCGTCGGGGATTCGACGCAGATCCTCGGTCGACTGCGCACGCTGCTCGAGTTCCGGGAGCAGGACGTTGATCTTCTCCAGGACCTGCTCGGCGGCTTCGCTCCGTTGTGCTGGCATCTCGCCTGCTCCTACTCGTCTCTCCTCGGCCGGACGAGCCGGCCGCTGTACCCATCGAGTTCGAGATTAGAACACGTTCTCATTTCTGTCGAGGACTGGGACTTTATGCCCATGTACAGGCCCGATCGGCGTTCGGGACGACGATCGGGCTGACAAATCTGAAACGTGTTCTAGTATTGGGTACAGTTCTTCGACGCGACACCAGCCACAGACAGGAGAGGGCACATGTCTTCAGGACCCGAGACGATGACCCCGAGCAGCCCCGGCACGCCGAGCGCAGCCGTCGCCTCCGACGGGGCCGATGTGGGTATCCGGGAGATCGACACGGGTGCACCGCCCACCCGGTTCGCGCGCGGCTGGCACTGCCTCGGCCTGCACGAGGAGTTCGACGACGGCAAGCCTCACTCCGTCACGATCTTCGGCACCAAGCTGGTGGTCTGGGTCGACACCAAGGGCGAGGTGAACGTGCTCGACGCGTTCTGCCGGCACATGGGCGGCGACCTCTCCCAGGGCAAGCTCTCGGGCGACAACGTCGCGTGCCCGTTCCACGGCTGGCTGTGGAAGGGCAACGGACGGTGCGCCGGCGTGCCCTACGCCAAGCGCAACCCGAAGCTCGCCAAGACGCGCTCGTGGCCGTCGATGGTCCGCAACGGCCAGATCTTCGTCTACAACGATCCCGAGGGCAATCCGCCCCCGGATGAGTGCATCATCCCCGAACTCGAGGAATTCGGGTCCGACGAGTGGACGCCCTGGACCTGGAACCGCATCGTCATCGAGGGCTCCAACTGTCGCGAGATCATCGACAACGTCGTCGACATGGCGCACTTCTACTACGTGCATTTCGCTCTTCCGGATTACTTCAAGAACGTCTTCGAGGGTGAGATCGCCGCGCAGTACATGAATTCGCACGGTCGGCCCGACGTCACCCTCGGCACCAATTACGGCGACAGCCGCCTCGAATCGATCGCGGCGTATTACGGCCCGTCCTACATGCTGAACCCGATGATCCAGTACTACGGCGGCTACGCGGTCGAGACCATCCTCACCAACTGCCACTACCCGATCGACGAGAACTCCTTCGTCCTGATGTACGGCGTGATGGCCAAGGTCCCGGACGGCCTGACCGCCGAACAGGCGTCGAAGATGGCCACCAAGATCAGCGCCGGCGTCGAGGTGGGCTTCCTGCAGGACGTCGAGATCTGGAAGAACAAGACCCGGATCGACAACCCGCTCCTCGTCGAGGAGGACGGCCCGGTCTATCAGCTCCGCCGCTGGTACGACCAGTTCTACGTCGACAAGGCCGACGTCACCGACGAGATGACCGGCCGGTTCGAGTACGAGATCGACACCTCCAAGGCCCTCGAGAGCTGGAACGAGGAGATCCAGGAGAACCTGCGCCGCCAGGAGGCCGAGAAGGCTGCGGAATCCACGGCGTCGGAATCCACGGAGAAGGCCGAGGTCTGACGTGACCCGGGCGGCAGGGGTTCGGATGGCAGGGGCTCCCGGGGGTTCCGACCGTTGGGCGAAGGCGCCCGACTTCCAGAACGATCCGGACCGGCTCGCCCGGGTTCACGAGGCCACCCGCCGCGACCGCGAGCACTACCTGCAGGGCGGGATGCGCGAGATCGAGTGCCGGGCATGCCACGCCTGTGTGCTGGTGAAGAAGACCAGTTCGTTCCACACCAGCGTGCAGTGGAACGCCGACGCCCGGGACCGCTGCCTCGGCCTCGAGCAGATGCGCGCCGGCGGCGACGACGGGAACGGCCCGCTGCTGCCCGGAGCGATGATGCCGACGTGCGCCCGGCTGTCGGCGAGCATCGACCACGGGGTCACCGAGGGCATCATCCCGGCCGAGTCGCCCGCCACCGATCCCGACGGCTACTGGTGATCGGTTAACCGGAACTGCAGCACCATTAGATAACACAAGGCTCAGGCATCACACCGGTCACACGTTCGTCACTCCTGGGGAACGATCGACGACACGCCGTCCCGCCTCGGCCAAGCTGTCGTCATGTCCGTTTCGATGACGCGCGCCAGGCGCGTGACCTGCACCATCGCACTCACTGCCGCGTTGTCGGTCGGCGTTCCCCTTGCCGGCTCCCCCCTCCTCGACACCGGTCACGCCGCGGCCGCGGGATCGTCGGATTCCTCCGGGTCGGTCCCGATCTATCTGCCGATCCCGACCACCGTCGGCCTCAACGCGCTCGGGGCGGCGATCACCCAGATCGGCAAGCCGTACAAGTGGGCCGGCGTCGGCCCGCATTCGTGGGACTGCTCCGGGCTGGTGCGGTGGGCGTTCTACACGACCGGCGTCCAGCTCCCCCGGACCAGCCAGCAGCAGGCGAAGGTCGGACACGCGATACCGTTTCGCGTCCTGGCACCGGGCGACATCATCATCTTCGGTCGCGACGCCGGGCACGTCGGCATCTACGCGGGCGCCGGTCGGGTGTTCAACGCCTACGGCCCCAACGGCGTCCCCATCGGCTTCACGAAGTTGAAGGACATGGGCTACATCAAGACGATTCGTCGGTTCGGTTGATCTCGGCTCGGTCGGCGGCAGCCGCACGGGGCCACACGGTGCTCAGCACCCATAAACCGACGACGACCAGGAGCAGGATCGCGACCACGACGGTCCCGATCAGTCCGTAACCCGCCTGCATCTCGGGGAGGTCGGCGTCGAGCGCCTCGGACACGCGGTCGGAGAACAGATGCGCGGCGGGGTCGCTCAGCGTGCGGAGGCCGACGACGAGCACGATGACCGACGCCAGCCCGATCAGGCCGATGGCGGACGGGCGCAGGCGTGGGCGCCACCAGCCGAGGGCGGCGACCACCGCGATCACGGCACCGAGCACCACCACGCTCAGGCCCGGGCGGCCGGTGTTGTCCTCGAAGAAGAACGCGACATCGTCGTCGCTGGCGCCCAGGATCGTGACGCGTCCCAACCCGGTGATCGACGGCTCCACGCCCTCATCGGTACTGCCCCACTGCACCTGTGCCAAGAGCACCAGCAGCAAACCACCCGCCAGCATCGTCGGCCACGCGAGGCCGCGGAGTCGTTCGACCGTCCCTGCATGCTTGGTCATCCGATCAGGGTGCCATGAGCCGACGTCGGTGGATATGAGTCGCACTATCCGCAACGCCGTCCGCGACCGATGAGTTTGCGCGACCCTGTCAGTCAGAAGTTCCGACGGGCAGTCGTCCACCAGTTCACGCGGAGCAAGAAAGAGGACCCAGCAATGGCAGAGTATGCAGCCCCCTCCGGGGCACCGATCTGGTTCGACCTGATGAGCAGTGACACCGCGAAGGCCGAGGAGTTCTACGGCGCGATCTTCGGCTGGGAGGCCGAGGCCCCCGACGAGGAGATGGGCGGTTATCGCAACTTCAACAAGAACGGCAAGCGGGTGGCCGGTCTCAGTCCGGTGATGGAAGGCGCCGGGCCGCCCGACATCTGGACGGTGTACCTCCACACCGAGGATGCCGATGCCACGGTGAAGTCCGTCGAATCGGCCGGGGGCTCGATCATGGTGCCGCCGATGGCCATCGGCGAGGAGGGCACGATGTTGATGGCCTTCGACACCGCGGGGGCGGCGATCGGGTTCTGGCAACCGAAGAATCACAAGGGGTACACCGAGTTCGGCGAGCACGGCACGCCCTACTGGTTCGAGTGTCAGAGCATGGACTACGCCAAGTCCGTCGAGTTCTACCGGACCGTGCTCGGCGCGCGCATCGAGGAGGTCGGCACCGGTGGCGACCCGGACGCCGTCGGGCCCGACAGCTACGGCCAGATCTTCTACGGTGAGGCGTCGTACGCGGGGATCATGGACTCGGTCAAGCTCTTCCCGGCCGGGGTGCCGTCGTTCTGGCAGGTCTACATCACCGTCGACGATGTCGCTGCCACGGTGAAGCAGGCCGAGTCGCTGGGCGCGGAGATCCTCATGGCCGGCGAGGACACCCCATACGGGACGCTGGCCGCGATCAAGGATCCGATGGGCGCCCTGATCTGTCTGGGACATCCGCCCGCCGGCATGTGACGCGCAGCCGCGGTAGGGCTCGGTGCGCACCGAGTCCTACCGCGCAGGTCATCGGCGGCGTCAAACGTTCATCCCGCCGCAACGCGATGGCCGACGGCACCCTGTAGCGTCCGACTTCCACAGACACGATTCACCGTCATATCGCGTGGAACTCGTCGGCGTAGAACAGGATTCGCATGTCGGCACACGATTCGGCCGTCCCTCCCGGCTCCGTGCAGAGCTACCTCGACGAGGTCCCCACCTGGCGGGACGGCACACCCGCCCGCGCACACTCCGCAACCCGCTACTGCCGGGATCTCGTAGCCCCGCCCTTCCGACAAACCCACCCGTTTTCCGTAAACCCACCCGGTCCGAGCGTGGTGGGTTTACGGAAAAGGGGTGGGTTTGCGGATGCGGCTCCTCACCGCACCCCGGGTGCCCGGAGGAGTTCGCCGGTGACGACCCCGCGAATCGTGCGGACCGCCACGCCGCTCCATGCCAGGACGAGGACCGTGAACCCGGCGACGGCCACGACCTCGAAGACCGTCCCACCGACGGTGAGGGCCAGCGCACTCGAACCCGTGACGTAGGTGCCGAGGGGGAAGGTGAACGACCACCAGGTCATCGCGAACGGCATCCCCGACCTCAGGGTCCGCGCGGTGAGCCGAGCAGCCACGCCGATCCAGAGGGTCGCTGCCACCCAGACGGCGAGGCCATAACCGACCGCGAACGAATGCAGGGTCGCAGCCATGGGCGCGGCTACGACTTGGGGGGCGACGTGGGCCAGCAGGCACGCCGCGGTGACCGATTGGCCGAGCGGTCCGAGGACGATCCACCAGGTGGGAACCATGTGCGCGGCGCCGACGTCACCGGTGCGCAACCGCGACGCCAACAGCCTCATAATGGGGAGCGAGGCGAGTGCGGCCAGCATGAACATCGCGCAACCGATCCCCATCACCACATGCGATGCCCAACCCGCGGGCAGTTGCGCGGTCAGCACCGCGGCCGCCGACGCCGAGACCATCGGGGGGACGACGGGCATCAGCCAGCCGCCGAACGCGTCACCGACCGATGGGCGCCCGACGATGAGATGCCGGTACGGGATGACCACCGCGGTGACGACCCCGCCGATCGTGCCGACGACCCAGCACAGGAGGTCGATCCCCAGCGCCAGATCCCGGCCGATCACCGTCGCTCCGACGACCATCGTGCTGGTCCCGACCGTCATGATCGCCATCGGTACGGCCCCGTAGAAGTGGGCGACGACGCGGTGGGCGTGATGACCGCGGGCGACCTCCGGGTCGCGGACCCAGTGCCGGACCGTGGCGACCAGCACGACGCCGAACACCGCGCAGGCCAACAGCCAGAAAACGGTTGCCACCTCCGCCAGACCCGTGGGCTGCCAGGGCAGGCTGTGCGCGGCGATCGCGATGATCCCCGTGCCCATCACCGCGGCGAACCAGTTGGGCGGCACGTAGGAGGCGCGACGCCGCCCCACCGCGCGGGCTGTTGCGGTCCCGAGGTCCGGTGCTGCGAGTCCGGCGGAGGCAGTGGTCGTGGTCATGTCCATCACGTTCCCGCGAATCCAACGACGCCGGTAGGACCCGAATCGTTGGCAGGGCACAACCGCCGTTTGTATCCGGGGTACCACCGCCGCTTGTACCCTCGAGCGATGGTGCTGAGTCCGCGGATGCCCGACCTCGCGTCGCTGGAGACCCTGCAGGCGGTGGTCGGGACGGGGAGCCTCAACGCCGCCGCGGCCCAGCTCGGCGTCACCCAACAGGCGGTGTCGGCGCGCGTCCGCGCGATGGAGACGCAGCTCGGCGTCGCCCTGCTGACGCGCACGCCGCGCGGTTCGGTGCCGACCCAGTCCGGACGACTCGTCGCCGAATGGGCCGACCGCCTGCTGACGCTGGCCGGCGAATTCGACGCCGGGCTGGCCGCATTACGCCTCGAACGACGTGATCAGCTGCGCCTGGCCGCCAGCCTCACCGTCGCCGAGCACCTCCTGCCCCGCTGGCTCGTCTCGTTCGCCGCACAGCATCAGCCCGCCCCCAAGGTGTCGTTCACCGCGACCAACTCCGATCACGTGTACGACCTCGTCCGTGCCGGCGACGTCGAACTCGGCTTCGTGGAAGGGTCCCGCGTCCAGACCGGTCTGCGCAGCCGGACCGTCGCGCGCGACGAGCTGATTCTCGTCGTACCACCGGGTCATCCGTGGACGCGGTTGCGGCGGCCCGTCACGGCCGCCGATCTCGCGCGCACTCCATTGGTGACCCGTGAGGAGGGCTCGGGCACCCGGGAGTTCCTCGAGCGCGCCCTGGCCAGGACCCTCGGCCCCGGACGCGAGGCCGCGCCACCCGTCCTGGAACTGTCCACGACGGCGTCGGTGCGGGCGGCGGTCATCGCAGGAGCCGGTCCGGCGGTCCTCAGTGACCTCTCGGTCGCCGACGACCTCGGTCACCGGCTCACCCACGTCCCGATAGCCGACCTCGACCTCGCCCGGCCGCTACGCGCGGTCTGGTTGTCGGGCCCACAACCGACCGCCGGCGCCGCGCGCGACTTCCTCGCGCACATCAGCCGGAGCTGAGCGGCAACCGGCGACGGCCCCCGCCGGATTTCTGCTCAGACCCCGGCGTTCGCGTCCTGCTTCTTCTTGAGCTCGAGCGCGATGTCGATGAGCTGGTCCTCCTGGCCGCCGACCAGTTTGCGGCTGCCCGCCTCGAGGAGGATCTCCGCCGCCGAGACGCCGTAGCGTTCGGCGTGGCCCTCGGCGTGCTTGAGGAACGAGCTGTAGCAACCGGCGTACCCCATCATCATCGCCGAGCGGTCGACAAGGCACTCCGACGGCATCGCCGGTCGGACGACATCCTGTGCGGCATCGGCGATCTTCATGAAGTCGACGCCGGTGGTGATGCCGAGCTTGTCACACACACCCACAAATGCCTCGGTGGGTGTGTTGCCCGCACCCGCCCCGAAACGGCGGATCGAACCGTCGATCTGTTGGGCGCCCGCGCGGATCGCGTTGACCGAGTTGGCAACCGCGATGTCGAGGTTCTCGTGCCCGTGGAACCCGACCTGTGCGTCGTTGCCGAGTTCGGCCACCAGGGCCTGGACCCGAACGGTCACGTCCTCGAGGACCAGCGCACCGGCGGAGTCGACGACGTACACACACTGACACCCGGCATCGGCCATGATGCGGGCCTGCTTGGCGATGACCTCCGGCGGCTGGCTGTGGCTCATCATCAGGAACCCGACGGTCTCCAGACCGAGATCGCGCGCGAGTCCGAAATGCTGGATCGAGACATCGGCCTCGGTGCAGTGCGTCGCGATGCGGCAGATCTGACCGCCGTTGTCCTGCGACGCCCGGATGTCGTCCTTGGTGCCCAGCCCCGGCAGCATCAGAAAGGCGATCTTCGCGCGCTTTGCTGTTTCTGCGGCAGCCTTGATCAGCTGCTGCTCAGGGGTTTTCGAGAAACCGTAGTTGAACGACGAACCGCCCAGACCGTCACCGTGGGTCACCTCGATGACCGGCACCCCGGCCTCGTCGAGGGCGCCGACGATGGCGCGCACCTCGTCCTCGGTGAACTGGTGGCGTTTGTGGTGACTGCCGTCACGCAGCGACGAGTCCGTGATGCGGATGTCGAGGGTGTCGGAGTACTTGCGCGCGTTCGCCATCAACTTCGGGTCGCGCGGTGTCAGAACCACATTGGTGCTCATGCGGGAACTCCCAACTTCGTCTTCGCGATCTCTTCGCCGACCTTCGTCGCGGCAGCGGTCATGATGTCCAGATTCCCGGCGTACGGCGGGAGGAAGTCCCCTGCACCCTCGACCTCGACGAAGATGGACACTCGGGCGTGTCCGCCGTTGAGGACGCTCGGCGGGTCGAACTGGGGATCCTGCAGCAACCGGTATCCCGGCACGTAGGCCTGGATCTCCTTCTCCCGCCGGTGGATCGACTCGGCGATCGCATCGGTGTCCGCATCCTCGGGGATGGCACAGAAGATGGTGTCGCGCATGATCATCGGCGGGTCCGCCGGATTCAGGATAATGATCGCCTTGCCGCGCTGCGCGCCGCCGATCGTCTCGACACCCGCCGAGGTCGTCGCGGTGAACTCGTCGATGTTCGCGCGGGTGCCCGGCCCGGCCGACACCGAGGCCACCGACGCGACGATCTCGGCATACGGCACCGGCACAATCGAACTCACCGCATGCACCATCGGGATTGTCGCCTGCCCGCCGCACGTGATCATGTTGGTGTTCGGCGCGTCGAGATGCTCGCGAAGATTGGCCGGCGGCACCACCGCGGGGCCAACCGCGGCCGGGGTGAGGTCGACGGCGATGATGCCCGCCTCCTCGTACTTCGGTGCGTACTCGCGGTGCACATAGGCCGAGGTCGCCTCGAAGATCAGATCCGGACGTTCCGACGACGCCAGCAGTTCGTCGGCACCACCACTCATCGTGATGAGGCCATGATCGGCCGCGCGCTTCATGCCCTCGGAGGCGGCATCGATGCCGACCATCCAGCGCGGCTCGATCACCTCGGAGCGCTCCAGCTTGTACATCAGGTCGGTGCCGATGTTGCCCGACCCGATGATCGCTGCGGTCAGCTTGGCTGCCACGGGTTCCTCCTCTTACTCGGTGAAAGCTGTTGTTGACTCGGTGAATCGAGGGACACTTCGTGTCAGGTGAAGTCGAGGGTGACGCTGCCCAGACCGGCGAAGTCGGCCACGAAGTGATCGCCCGACGAGATGTCGATGGCCCGCGTCGCGGTGCCCGGCAGGATCACGTCACCTTTGCGCAGGCGCACCCCGAAGCCCTCGACCTTGCGCGCGAGCCAACTCACCGCATTCAGCGGATGCCCCAGCACCGCAGACGAGTTGCCCTTCGCCACGATCTCGCCGTTGCGCGTCAGCGTGGCTTCGATGTCGCCGGTGTCGATCTCGGAGATCGGGACGCGCTGCTGTCCGAGAATCCAGCCACACGACGACGCGTTGTCGGCGATCGTGTCGCACAGGGTGATCTTCCAGTCCTTGATCCGCGAGTCGATCAGCTCGATAGAGGGCACCACCCACGCGACCGCGTCGATCACGTCCTCATTGGTGCAGCCCTCGCCCGGCAGGTCCTCGCCCAAGATGAAACCGACCTCGACCTCGACGCGCGGGAAGCAGAGCTTCTCGGCATCGATCGGGGTGTGCTCGAAGTACTGCATGTCGTCGAGCAGATGGCCGTAGTCGGGTTCGTCGACGCCCATCATCTTCTGCATGGCCTCGGAGGCCAGGCCGACCTTGTGCCCCGCGACCTTCGCGCCGGCGTCGAGCCGCTTGCGGATGTTGATCAGCTGGATCTCGTACGCGTCGACCACATCGAGGTCGGGATGGGCGTCGGTGGGGCGGTCGATGGCGGCCGCCGTCGCCTCCGCCCGCGCCAGATCGGCTGCGATCTGCTCGCGAATCCCCTGCTCAACCGTCATCGTGCCCTCGCCTTCCACATGTGAACGCGTTCTAGTTTAGAACACGTTGCAGTCTGCGGGCAGTCCTCGGTCCGATCGTCGCGCATTCCGAGGCGTGACCGAGATCGGCCATCACGCGCGCACCGGACGACTACGGTTCTCGTCATGAGTTCCGAGTCCCCGAATCCCGTCTCGCCGGACACCGACGACACTGGCGAAGCCGTCCTCACGACCTTCCACGACGGCGTGGGACGGCTGACGCTCAACAACCCACGCCGCAAGAACGCCATCACCCTCGAGATGGCCGCGGCGATCGAGGAGTTCTGCGACCGGGTCACCGCGGACGGCAACATCGGCGCGGTCGTCGTCGACGCAGCCGGTTCGTACTTCTGCAGCGGGGCCGACACGCGGATCCTGGCCGGCGCGTCGGCCGATCCGGCGGCACCGGAATCCGTGGCGCAACTGTCCGCGGTCTACCGCGCGTTCGTCCGGGTCGGGTCCCTGCCGGTCCCCACGGTCGGGGTCGTCGTCGGTGGGGCCGTAGGGGCGGGCCTCAACCTCGCGCTCGCCGTCGACCTGCTCGTCACCACACCCGACGCCGTCCTCGACAGCGGATTCCTCGCCCGCGGCATCCATCCCGGGGGCGGGCACCTCACCCTGCTGAACCGCGCGGTGGGGCGGGCCGACACGATCGCGCTCGCCGCCTGCGGTCAGTCGCTGTCCGGTGCGCAGGCGGTCGAACGTGGCCTGGCGTACGCGGCCGCACCGGTTCCGGACATCCCGGCGATCGTCGCCGATCTGACCGGACCCGCCGCGCGCGACCCCGAACTGACGCGCCGGGTGATGGCCAGTGTCCGACTCGAACTTGGCCCGCCGGCGGTGACCTGGGATTCGGCGATCGAGATCGAGCGTGGCGTGCAGATGTGGTCGATGGCCCGCAAGGGGCAGAACTGGTCGTCGCGCGGTCCCGGCCGGTGATGAGCCGGGACGACGTCCTGCGCGCCCTGCGGTCCGAGGTGCGCGACTTCCTGCGAACCGAACTCGCCGAGGGCGCTTTCCGTCCCGACGTAGACAGCTGGATGACGGGTTTCGATCCCGACTTCAGTCGACGACTCGGCGATCGGGGCTGGCTGGGTATGACCATGCCCGCCGAGTACGGCGGACAGGCGCGCTCGGCGGTCGAGCGTTTCGTGGTCACCGAGGAACTCCTCGCGCACGGCGCACCGGTTGCGGCGCACTGGATCGCAGATCGGCAGATGGCTCCGGGAATCCTCGCCAACGGGACGCAGGCGCAGAAGCAGCACTACATCCCGCAGATCTCCGCGGGCACGATGTTCTTCGCGATCGGGATGAGCGAACCCGACGCCGGCTCCGATCTGGCCGCGGTCCGCACCCGGGCCACCGACAACGGGGACTCGTGGTCGATCAGCGGCACCAAGGTCTGGACCACGGGTGCTCACATCGCACACGCGATGGTGCTGCTCGCCCGCACCGAGGGCACACCCGACGATCGGCAGCAGGGCTTGTCGCAGTTCGTCGTCGACCTCCCCCACCCGGACATCGAGATACGTCCGCTGGCGAGCATCGACGGTCAAGCGCACTTCAACGAGGTGATCTTCCACGATGCCGTCGTCGACTCCTCGGCACTGCTCGGCGTGCGCGGAGAGGGATGGCGACAGGTGATGAGCGAGTTGGCCTTCGAACGGTCGGGGCCGGAACGCTACCTCTCCACGCTGCCGTTGCTCCGCACCTGGACCGACCTGCTTCGACAGCACGGCGCGACGCCGCAGCAGCGAAAAACACTGGGCGAGCTGACCGCACAGGCCTGGGCGCTGCGCCAGATGTCGATGCAGGTGGCGCGTGAACTTCAATCCGGCGGCAAACCCGACGTACTGGCGGCGATGGTCAAGGACCTCGGTTCGACCTTCGAAGGAGACCTCGTCACCGCCATCCGGGATGCGTCCGGCGCGATCCCGCGGCGCACCGGCGGGTCGGACTTCGACCGCCTACTGGCTCAATCAGTGCTGCACACACCGGCTTTCACCCTGCGTGGGGGTACCAATGAGATCCTGCGCGGCATCGTCGCGCGCGGACTGGGGATGCGATGACCGATCTGGCAACAGAACTCGCCGCCGCGACGGCCGCCATGGTTGCACGGTTTCCCGTCGACCTGCGAACCCCGGCCACCGAGGCCGACAACGCGCTGTGGAAGGCGCTGACCGAAGCCGGATTCACCGCTCTCGACGTCCCGGAGGCGGCCGGCGGTCAGGGCGCCGATCTCGCCGATGCCCTCGTGGTCCTCGGCACCCTCACTGAAGCCGGGGCGGTCACCCCGTATGCAGAACACGCACTGCTCGCCGGTTGGCTCGCGGGCAGCGTCGGACACGCCCTCGACGGCGTCACCGCGACCGTAGCGGTCGTCGACGACGGAACCGTGGTCCGGTCCGCTGATCGGATTCAGTTCAGCGGCAGGGCAATCGGCGTCCCACGCGCCACGACGGCCGATGTCATCGCGGTACTGGCGGCGACCGCGGACGGTCCCGTGATCGCGGTCGTCAATCGTCGCGAACCGGGGCTTCGGGTCGAGCCCGGCACCGATCCCATGGGGTTGGACTGCAGCGACATCGTCTTCGACGACGCCGAGGTCACGTTCTCCGCCTCGTCGCCGGTCACGGTCGACGATCTCCGCACGCGTGGGGCGCTCGTCTACGCGGTCGCCTTGGCAGCCGCAGCGCGGGCAGTCCGCGAACGCACGGTCCGGTATGCCGCCGAGCGGGTCCAGTTCGGCCGGCCGTTGACGAAGTTCCAGGCCATCCAACAGAGGCTCGCGCACATGGCCGCGCAGAGCACGATGATGGAGACCGCCGCACGAGCAGCGACCGACGCGGCGTCGGAAGACATCGTTACGGCCCGCGACGCGATCGCCGCCGCGAAGATCGTCACGTCGCGGTCCGCGCACGACGTCGCGGCCGCGGCCCATCAGATCCACGGGGCCATCGGGTTCACCGCCGAACATTCCCTCGGCCGGTTCACCACGGCGTTGTGGACCTGGCGCGACCGGTACGGGACCGAGCACGAATGGTCGGAGCAGTTGGCGGCGCGCATCCTCGACGACGGCCTCGACCCCTGGCACGTCATCACCGGCGCGTCCGATCCCGTCGCACAGTCGACGAGAACAGCCGCACAGTGAACGAGTTCAGACGCACAGTCGACAGGTTCGGGCGCACAGCCGACGGGAACGGGAGCACCCCTGGCGTGGCATTTCTGAAACGTGTTCTAATTCAGGTAGAACACGTTCCAGCTGCGCGCACGAAGGGGACCCCATGGCCGGCTCGACCGAACCAGAACAGACCAGTACCCAACCCGAGACCCCTGGACCCGAGACCTTCGACGTCGTCGTCGTCGGGGCCGGCGCTGCGGGCCTGAGCGCGGCGATCACCGCAGCTCAGAAGGGCTTGTCGACGGTCCTGATCGAGAAATCGCCGTACTGGGGCGGCTCGACGTCGCGCTCGGGGGGCGGGGTCTGGATCCCGAACAACTCGGTCCTCCGCCGCGACGGCGTGACCGACACCCCGGACAAGGCCCGCGAGTACGTCCACGCGATCATCGGCGAACACGCGCCCGCCGACCGCATCGACGCCTACATCGACCGCGGACCCGAGGCGCTGGACTTCCTGATGGCGCACGCCCCCCTCGACCTCGAGTGGGTCAAGAACTACTCGGACTACTACCCGGAGGCACCCGGCGGACGGCTCGCCGGACGGTCGATCGAGCCGCGGCCGTTCGACGCACGCCGCCTCGGGGATGACCTGAAGACCCTGCACCCGCAGTACACCAAGGCGCCGCTGAACATGGTCGTCCTGCAGTCGGACTACCGCTGGCTCAACACCGGCCTGCGTCACTGGCGCGGTCCGCTGCGCATGGCGAAGGTCGGCAGCCGGTTCTTCTGGGCGCGCAGCCGCGGCAAGAAGCTGATCGCCATGGGCGCAGCACTCGCGGCCGAGCTCCTTCTCGGCGTCCGCGAGGCGGGCGTCCCGGTCCGACTGAACACCGGACTCGCCGACCTCATCACCGAAGACGGCCGCGTGGTCGGCGTGATCGCCGAATCCGACGGCAAGCGCGTCGAGATCCGGGCCCGCCACGGCGTGATCCTCGCCTGCGGCGGGTTCGAGCACAACGACGAGATGCGCAAGAAGTACCAGCGCGACCCCATCGGTTCCGAGTGGACCACCGGCGCCCCCAGCAACACCGGCGATGGCATCAACGCCGGACTCAAGATCGGCGCCGCGGTGTCGCTCATGGACGACGCCTGGTGGGGGCCGACCATCCCGCTGCCGCGCGGTCCGTGGTTCGCGCTGTCGGAGCGAGCGGTACCGGGCACCTTCATGGTGAACACGCGCGGACAGCGCTACATGAACGAGTCGCTGCCGTATGTCGAAGCGGTGCACCAGATGTACGGCGGGGAGTTCGGCCAGGGCGAGGGGCCCGGCGAGAACGTGCCGTCGTGGCTCGTCTTCGATCAGCGTTGCCGCAACCGCTATCTCTTCGCGGGCATCAGCGCGCGACAGCCGTTGCCCAAGAAGTGGTTCGAGTCGGGCGTCGTCGTGAAGGCCGACAGCATCGCGGAACTCGCCGAGAAGATCGGCGTCCCGGCCGACGCGCTGACCGCGACCACCGAGCGGTTCAACGGCTTCGCCCGTAAGGGCGTCGACGAGGACTTCGGCCGGGGCACAAGCGGTTACGACCACTACTACGGCGACATCACCAACAAGCCCAACCCGAGCCTCGGCGAGGTCAGCAAGGGCCCGTTCTACGCGGTCAAGATGGTCCCGGGCGATCTCGGCACCAAGGGCGGGATCAACGCCGACGCCTCGGGCCGCGCCCTGCGGGCCGACGGCTCGGTCATCGAAGGCCTGTACGCGGCGGGCAACACCAGCGCGCCGGTCATGGGGCACACCTACGCCGGCCCGGGCGCGACGATCGGTCCGGCCATGGTCTTCGGATACCTGGCCGCCACCGACATCGCCGCCAAGGCCGCCACCCCGACATCCACAGGAGCCTGACCCGATGCCCATCGACCTCTCCGTCGCCCTCGGTGCCGAACTGCCCGAGGTGAGCTTCGAATGGTCGGCGTCCGACGCCGCCCTCTACAACCTCGCGGTGGGTGCCGCAGCAGACCCGATGGACACCACCGGGCTCGAGTACATCCACGACGCGACGCCGAAGGTGCTGCCCACCTTCGCCACCGTGGCCGCCGGGTTCCACACCACCGAGCCCCCGAAGGTCTCGTTCCCCGGCATCGACATCGACCTCGCGAAGGTCGTCCACGGCAGCCAGCAGGTGACCGCCTACCGGCCGCTGCCTGCTGCCGGCAAGGCGACCACCCGCACCCGGATCGCCGAGATCCAGGACAAGGGTTCGGCCGCGGTGATCGTGCAGGAGTCGGTGACCACCGACGACGGCGGGCAGACCCTCTGGACGTCCCGCTCGTCGATCTTCGCCAAGGGCGAGGGCGGATTCGGCGGCGAACGCGGGTCGTCGGCCAAGGTCGACTACCCCGACCGTGCGCCGGATCATCGGCTGACCGTTGCGACGCTCCCCCAGCAGGCACTGCTCTACCGCTTGTGCGGAGACCGCAACCCGCTGCACTCCGACCCCGAGTTCGCTTCCCGCGCGGGCTTTCCCCGGCCCATCCTGCACGGCCTGTGCACGTACGGCACGGTCTGCCGCGTGATCGTCGACGAAGTCCTCGGCGGCGACGTGACCGCGGTCGCCGACTACTCGGCGTCGTTCGCGGGCGTGGTGTTCCCGGGCGAGACCCTCGCGGTCGAGGTCTGGGAGGACGGCTCCCGGTTGCTGGCCACCGCGACCGTCGTCGAGCGCGACGGCGCGAAGGCCCTCGGCAATGTGGTCTGCGAACGTCGCCAGTAGTACCGACGCCGCGGCGGCTCGGGCGCAGCAGCCCCGAGCCGCTGTCTGGTGGGGCCAGTACGCTACACACGCGGCCCGCGAGGCGGCCCGCAGGTTCCACGTCGCATATCCCCGAGGAGACGCCCATGAGCGATTCGCTGACGCCCCTACTCGCCGACAACCGCAGTGCACTGGTGACCGACCTCGTCGGTGTCATCGACGCCGAGGTGGCCGACCAGTCGGGTCTGAGCGGCGCTGCTGTGAAGACCGCCTACTCCGCGGTGCAGAAGGTGAAGCCCGGTGTCGTGCGCAGCGCCACCGATCAGATGGCCGAGGACTTCCTGAAGGCGCTGGCGCCGTTCTGGGACTCCAAGCCTGCCGGTGTCGCCTTCGGCGATCACCTCTCGGCCAACGGAGATGCCGCGGCCGAGGCCCTGCTGTCGGTGACCGACCAGCAGGCCGAGACCGCCAAGCCCGCACTCGCGAAGGCGTACAACTCGCTGCGCGGCAAGGGGAAGAAGTACGTGATCGCGGCACTGCCGCGTCTGGGTGCCGCCATCGAGCGGCACGCCGCCTAGCAGTCGGCGCGCGCGTCGTCGGCGGTCGCACCGCCCTCCCCAGAGGGTCGGGTCAGACCGCTGACGACGCGATGGCCACGAGTGCCACGACGACGCCGATGAGTGCGGCGAGCATCGACAGCACACGCCACACATGGACGCGGGCGGGCGAGATCTCGGTCCCGTTCGGGGCGACGTCGGGCGATGCGGCAGCGGGAGTAGCAGCGGCGGGGGTTCGTGCGATTCGGGGTGAGGCCATGACCTGTCACCACTTTCGGTTGTCCGGGGCCAACGGGGACCGGCGCGGTCTCGCGTTCGCCCGGTATCGATACTGCAGTGATAAATGTGTCACAAGTTACTCGAGTAGCGTCGGCGCCCACATAGCGTGTCGCGATAACGAAACCGCAACACCGCGGTGGCGGCGAACGTGCCGACCGAACCGGTTCCGTATGCCGACCCCGAAAGCGCAGGACGCCGAATGAGATTACCGTCCGCCATCCGCCTCGACGCCCGGTCCGCCTGGCTCGTCCTCGTCGCCTGCCTGTCGGTCAGCATGGTCGTGGCCGCCATGGCCGCCCTCAACACGGCCCTGCCCGACATCGCGATCGACACCGGCGCCGACGCCGGTCAGATGACCTGGATCGTCGACGGTTACACCCTGGCGCTCGCGGCGCTCCTGCTCCCGGCGGGCGCGATCGGCGATCGGCTGGGACGCCGCGAGGTACTGATCGCCGGCCTGCTCCTCTTCGGCATCGCCTCACTGGTGGCGATCTGGGTGGACGGCCCGACCCAGCTGATCCTGGCCCGGTGCTTCGCCGGTGCCGCCGCGGCGCTGATCATGCCCACCACCCTGTCGCTCATCACGTCCGGGATGCCGGAAGGTCAACGCGCGGTCGGGATCAGCATCTGGTCGGCGATCGCCGGCGGCGGCGCCATCGCCGGCTTCCTGGTCACCGGGCTCCTCCTGGAGTTCTTCTCCTGGCACTCGATCTTCATCACCTTCGCCGCCGCGTCAGCCGTCGCGGCCGCACTGTGCCTGACGATCGGCACCTCCAAGGACAGCGACCCCGGTCGCTTCGACATCCCGGGGACCGTCTGTTCGGTCCTGGCCATCACCGGCGTCGTCCTCGGTCTGCTCGAGGCACCTCATCGCGGCTGGGCGGATCCCGTTGTCCTGATCTGCATCGTGGGCGGCGTCCTGCTCGCCGGCGGGTTCGTCGCCGTGGAACTGCGCTCGACGTCACCGCTGTTCGACGTCCGGTTGCTCGGCAACCGCGCCTTCGGGTCCGGGGCGCTGTCGGTCGCGGTCCAGTTCCTCGCCTCGTTCGGCATGTTCTACCTGCTGCTGCAACTGCTGCAGCTGGTCTTCGATTACACCCCGCTGCAGTCGGCGGTCGCGCTGATGCCGTTCGTGGCCGGCGTCGGCCTCACCACGCTCATCGCGAACTGGCTTGCCGTACGACTGGATTCGCTCAAGTTCGTCATCGCCGCCGGCGCCCTGCTGTCCGGCGTCGGGCTGATCCTCCTCGGATCGTTCCGGTACGAGACGTATTGGACGCTCGCCGGCGTGGTCGCGTTGATAGCGGTCGGGATCGGTCTGGCGTCGGCACCCGCCACGACGGCCATCATGTCCAACACCCCGCTCGACAACCAGGGCGTCGGCTCGGCCGTGAACGACACCGCCCGGGAGATCGGCGCCGCGATCGGTATCGCGATCGCGGGCAGCATCGTCGCCGCGGGATACCAGTCGCGCATCGGCGAGACCGCACAACTGGCCCGCGATCAACTGACCGCCGCCGGTGAGCAGCGCATCGCCGCCGGCGACACCGCCGGCGGCCAGGCCATGGTCGCCCAGGCCGACCAGGCCGGGACGCTGATCGAGCGATCCCTCGCCGAGGCGACGGTCGTCGTGGACCGGTTGTCCGGTCAGGCCGCATCGCTCGCGGAGAAGATCGCCGACGGCAGCCAAGAGGCGTTCTACGTGCCGTTCGAGTACGCCTGCCTCGTCCTGGGCGGGATCATGCTCGTCAGTTCGGTCGCGCTGCTGTGGCTCACGCCGCGACGCGTCGTCGAGGTGCCGCCGACCATCGAGTCCGACCCCGACCAGGACCGCGACGACACCTACGCCCGCCACTGAGTAGCCTGTCCCGGTGGTACTCACCGCGGACAGCGTCGCCGGCACCCTGGTCGGAGTCGCCGCCCTGCTCGTGGTGATCGTGGCAACCGTTGTCGCCCAGCGTGTTCCGGCCGTTGTGGTCGCCGCACCGGTCGCCGCGCTGCTCCTCGCGCTCGGCCTGGCCGATCTCGAGCAGGCCGCCGACGAGATCGCCACGATGGCGCCAACCATCGGCTTCCTGGCCGCGATGCTGGTGATCGCCGACGCCTGTGCCCGCGCCGGGGTCTTCACCTGGATCGGCGCCCTTCTGGCCCGGTGGAGTCGGGCCTCGCCACATCGGTTGTTGCGCATCGTCTTCCTGGCCGCGGCGACGACGACCGCGGTCCTCAGTCTCGACACCACGATTGTCCTGCTGACGCCGGTCGCCGTCGCCACCGCGCGGCGGATCGGGGCGCCGGTGACCCCGGTCGCGTTCGCGAACGCCCACCTGGCCAACACCGCGTCGACCCTCATGCCGGTGTCGAACCTGACCAACCTCCTGGCGTTCACCGCGACCGGGCTGACCTTCCTCGGGTTCACCGGCGTCATGCTGGCGCCCTGGATCGCCGCGATCGTCGTCGAATACCTCATCTTCCGGATGTACTTCGCCGACTCCCTCGCGCGCGCTGCCCCAGCAGCCGATTCGATCGCCGGCGATCCGGCTCCGGTGGATGCGCCGCCCCGCCCCACCCTCATGCTGGTGATGCTCGGCCTGCTGCTGCTCGCCTTCGTCGTGACCGAACCGCTGGGCGTCCCATTGGGCGCGGTGGCCGGCGTGGGCGCGGTCGCCTTCACGGTGCCGCGGCTGCTCGACGCACCGCTGCCCACTGTGCGGGAGACGGTGCAAGCCCTGAACATCCCGTTCCTCGGATTCGTCGCCGTGCTCGGTGTCGTCATCCTCCCGGTGCGAACCGGCCCGATCGGCGACTGGATCGGCAACCTGATCCCGGATGACTCATCACTCCTCGCGCTGCTCGCGGTCGCCGCGCTGGCCGCGGTCCTCGCCAACCTGGTGAACAACCTGCCCGCCACCCTGCTGCTCATCCCGCTCGTCGCCCACGAACCCGGCCTGGTCCTGGCGATGCTCCTCGGCGTCAACCTCGGACCCAACCTCGCCTACTTCGGGTCGCTGGCCAACCTGCTGTGGCGCGACATCATGCACCGCGACGGCTCCGGCGGGGGCACGGGCGCCCCGACCTCGCGCGAGTACCTACGCCTCGGCGCACTCACCGTTCCCGCCACGCTCGTCGTCGCGGTGGTCGCACTGTGGGGCGTGCTGCGGCTGACCTGACGCGCCGCCTCGGTACCTGGTGTCGGGCTGCCATCATTCCGGCGGTGTGCTCGTGCCGAGGATCGGCCAGCAGATCTCGGTGGTGGTGAACGCGGTCGGATCGGCGATCGTGCCGCCGAGGTAATGCTCGCGGATCGGGCCCTGACGGCTGATCAGGTGCTCGTTCGCGAATGTGCCCAGGGCCCCGTAACTGCGATCGATGCCGTCGTGACCGCCGGCGTGGGCGAGTACCGCGTACTCGGCCGGCGGCAGAACCTCGGCACGGACACCTTCCGGAGGGGTGGCGGATGGCGGCGCGGGGACGAACATGGTTGCCTCGCCGCGTGATTCGAGGAACAGGGCGCGGTCATAGAGACCGCCGGGCACGACCGCCACCGGCGCGCCGGCCGCCGTGGCGACCGCGTCCCGCAGCGTGCTCAGCGTCACCGCGAACCAGTCGTCGATCTCCGCGGTGTCGATGGTGCCGCCGACGGACCACACGGCCAGCGCGGGTTCGTGGCGCACCGCGATCGACGCGGGGGTGCATACCGGCGAGAGCAGTTCGCGCAGGGCGCCGACGCTGTCCCGAGTCTGCTGGAGCTGCGCCTCCATCTGCTCGAGATGAGTCGTGATGATCTCGGTGCGCGTCGCGGCATCGTCCGCGCTCAGCAGCGCCTTGATGTCGGGAATGGACATGCCCAGAGATCGGAACCGGCGGATGATGTGCGCGTGGTCGACCTGGCCGGTGTCGTAGAAGCGATAGCCCGTGTCGGAATCGACCTGGGGCCGGTTCGAGAATGCCGATGTCGTGGTAGTGCCGTAACGCCTTCCGGCTCAGGCCGGTCATCACCGCGAAGTCACCGATCGAGACCCGTGCCCCCATGTGCGTCATCCTCGGTGATCCGGTGTGCCAGGTGAGAACATCGTGCAACCTTCCCCTGGGGCAAGGTCAACACTGCAGCATGCTGGGTTGACCCTCCCCTTGGGGGAAGCCCCACGGTGGGGTCATGAACACAGAATGGGATGCACTCCCCGACACGATCAGGACTTTCATGACCGCGCTCGACGCGCGGGACGACGACCAGGCGCTCGCCATGTTCACCGCCGATGCGGTGGTGACCGACGAGGGCCACGACCACGCGGGACGCGACGAGATCAGCGCCTGGCTGGCCGCCTCGGTCAGCGGCAGTGAGTACACCTACACGTCCGAGTTCACCGGCGCGACCGCAACCGGCGACACCGTCGACGTCGGACAACATCTGCAGGGCGACTTCCCCGGAGGCGTTGCCGATCTGCACTACCGATTCGTTCTCGACGGCGCCCTGATCAGCCGGCTGGTGATCGAGCCGTGACCCGACGATGGTTCATCACCGGGGGGACACCGGGCGGCTTCGGGGTGGCATTCGCCGACGCCGCGTTGGTGACCTCGACGGACGCGGCGTCCTCGCTGCGCTCGGTCGACGCTGCTCGGCCAGCAGTGGGGGCCACCGGCCCCGGCGCGCTCGCCCGCGCCCCGGTTCCTACCATGACCTTCATGCTCGCCGCCCTCTTGTCCTTCATCGTCACCGCGACGCTGATCGTGCTGCTGCCGGGTCCGGACACCCTGGTGGTCCTGCGCGGAGTGGTCCGTGGTGGACGCGGCGAAGCCTTCCGGACCGCCGCCGGCATCGTGTGCGGACTGATGGTCTGGGTCACCGCCGCGGTCCTGGGCCTGTCGGCATTGCTGCAGGCCAGCGAGACCGGTTACGAGATCCTCAAGATCGTCGGGGCCTGCTACCTCGTGTGGATGGGTATCAGCTCGGTCCGCGCGATGCTGCGCGCCGCACCTGATCTCGCGGCATCGCATGACGTGGTCGAGCCGCCCGCGGGCCGGAAGGCGGGACTGCTGTTCTCCGGTTTCACCGCCGGCCTGCTCACCAACATCCTCAACCCGAAGATCGGCATCCTGTTCATCAGTCTCCTGCCCGGCTTCGTGCCGGACGGCTACTCGACGGGATGGACGACGCTCGGGCTGGGGGCGATCTACATCGCGCTGACCGCCGCGTACTTCACCGTGCTGGTGGGCGCCGCCGGCCGAATCGCCGGATGGCTGCAGAGCGCACGAATCCGCCGTCGCGTCGAAGCGATCGGCGGAGTCGCGTTGATCGGGCTCGGAGTGCGCCTGGCACTCGAGGGCTGATCAGACCGGGGCGGCCTCGTTCGCCGCGGCCGCGGCCTTGGCCCAGCGGTAGTCGGCCTTGCCGGCCGGGGTCCGCTTGACCTCGTCGACGAAGACGACCGTGCGGGGCACCTTGTAGCGGGCGAGGGTCTCCCGGCAGTGGTCCTGGATCTCCTCCAACGACGGCTCGTCGGCCCCGTCGGCGACGTTGACCACCGCCGCGACCCGCTGGCCGTACTTCTCGTCGGGAACCGGGACGACGAGCGCGTCGGCGATCGCCGGATGCGCGTGCAGCACCGCCTCGACCTCCTCGGCGTAGACCTTCTCGCCGCCGGTGTTGATGCACTGCGAACCACGTCCGAGGAACACGATCGAACCGTCGGCCTCCACGGTGCCCATGTCGCCCAGGATCGAGATCCGGGTGCCGTCGGCCAGCGTCGGAAAGGTCTTCGCCGTCTTCTCCTCGTCCTTGTAGTAGCCGAGCGGGACGTTGCCGATGCGCGCGATGTAACCGACTTCGCCCGAGCCGGGCTCGATCTTGTTGTGCCGCTCGTCGACGACCATCATCCGGTCCGTCGGCGGGACCTTCAGGTTCCCGTTCTCGTCCATCATGATCTCGCCGTCGTTGCCCGACTCCGACGCGCCGAAGTTGTCGCGCAGCACCAGATCCGGCTTCACCGCGAGCATCCGGTCACGCACGTGCTGAGACCAGATCGCGCCGCCGGAGGTGATCGAGAACATCGACGACAGATCGACGGAGTCCTTGCGCTTCTCGAGCTCCTCGACGAGCGGCATGCCCATGGCGTCGCCGACGATGAGGACGATGTTCACCTTCTCCTTCTCGATCTCGGTCACGATCGCCTCGGGGTCGAAGTCGCGCTGGATGACCAGCCGGCCACCGAGGGTGAAGAACGTGAACAACGAGTACGACGCCGCGCCGTGCATGAGCGGAGCCGCGAGCAGGAACGCGATGGGCGGAAAATCCTTGACCGCCGTGCCGATCTCCGCGAGATCCTTGCGGGCCTCGCCGTAGGGGTTGCCGCCGGAAAGCGGCTTGCGGAAGAAGTCGTCGTGCTGCCACATGACGCCCTTCGGGTACCCGGTGGTGCCGCCGGTGTAGAGCAGGTAGAGCTCCTCGCCGTTGCGCGGCTCGAAGTCCCGGCCGTCGGGCTTGGACTCCGCGTCGGCGAACGACACGATCTCGACGACGCGGCCGTCGGGCAGGTCGGCAACCGCCGCACGGAGTTCCTCGACGATGTCGCCGATGACGAACACCGTTCGCACGGTGGGGGTCTCGGCGAGCAACGCGGCGACGCTGCGCTGGTGCTCCGGCAGTTCGACGATGATCGCGCGGGAGTCGGAGTTGTCGAAGATGTACTGCAGTTCGGCGTTGGTGTAGCGGTAGTTCACGTTGACCGGGACCGCGCGCACCTTCAGCAGCCCCAGCAGGCTCGTCACGTGTTCGATGCTGTTCTTCAGGAACAGCGCGACATTGTCGAACGCACCGATCCCCGCGCCGGCGAACAGATGCGCCACCTGATTGGAGAGGGTGTCGAGTTCGGCATAGCTGATCTGGCGACCCTGGTAGCTGAGCGCGATCCGCTCGGGCACCGAGTCGGCGACGGTCTCGAAGACATCGGCGAGGTTGAACTTCATCGTGCGCGCTCCTTGGTTCTACGGAGTGAATTGGTGGAGAAAAAGTGCATCGGATAGTCAGCTGTCATGCGGTCAGCACCAATCCACTTGTGGGAACGCCGGTTCCGGCGGTCACGACGACCTTCTCGGCCGCCTCGACCTGGTTCACCGACGTCCCGCGGATCTGCCGGACCCCTTCGGCGATCCCGTTCATGCCGTGGATGTAGGCCTCGCCCAGCTGGCCGCCGTGCGTGTTCAGCGGCAACCGGCCACCCACCTCGAGGGCACCCGGTTCCCGGACGAAGTCCTTGGCCTCGCCCCGCCCGCAGAATCCCAGCTCCTCGAGCTGCAGGAGTGTGTACGGGGTGAAGTGGTCGTAGAGGATCGCCATGTCCATGTCGTCGGGACGCAGCCCCGACTGCGACCAGAGCTGGCGGCCGACGAGCCCCATCTCCGGCAGACCGGCGAGCTCATCCCGGTAGTAACTGGTCATGATGTACTGGTCGGCGGCACTGCCGGCCGCGGCGGCCGCGATCACGGCGGGCCTGTGCGGCAGGTCTTTCGCGCGTTCCGGGGACACGATCACCAGCGCGACGCCGCCGTCGGATTCCTGGCAGCAGTCGAGGAGGTGCAACGGCTCGGCGATGTACCGCGAGTTCTGGTGATCCTCGAGGGTGATCGGCTTGTCGTAGAAGAACGCGTCCGGGTTCACCGCGGCGTGTTTTCGGTCGACGACGGCGATCCGCCCGAAATCCTCACTGGTGGCGCCGAAGTCGTGCATGTAGCGCTGGGCGATCATCGCGACGAACGCGGCCGGTGTCGACAACCCGTGCGGGTAGGTGAAGGCGTTCTCGGTACCGGACGAGTTCTCCTGGTTCGCCACTGCCGAATTCACCTGCCCGAAGCGCAGTCCCGACCGTTCGTTGAACGCGCGGTAGGCCACCACGACGTCGGCGACACCCGTGGCCACCGCCATCGCGGCCTGCTGCACCGTGGCACACGCCGCGCCACCGCCGTAGTGGATCCGCGAGAAGTAGGTCAGGTCCCCGATCCCCACGGCCCGGGCAACGGAGATCTCGCTGTTGGTGTCCATCGTGAACGTGACGAGACCGTCGACGTCGGCGGGTGTGAGACCGGCGTCGGCGATCGCCGCCGACACCGCCTCCGCGGCGAGCCGGAGTTCGCTGCGCCCGGAATCCTTGGAGAACTCCGTGGCACCGATGCCGGCGATGACCGCCTGACCGGACAGTGATCCCATCAGAGTCCCTCCCCTCGACCCGCGGGCGAACCGACCGTGTCGGGTTCGGTGGCGCCGATCGTGAGCGTGACGGTCGAGATGACGTGCTTGCCCAGCGAATTCGTCCCGGTCACGGCGACGGTGATGACCCCGGCGTCGACCGCGGTGACCTCGCCGGTGAAGGTGACCGTGTCGTAGGCGTACCAGGGCACACCGAGTTTCAGCGCGATGGAGCGGATTCGGGCGGTCGGGCCAGCCCAATCGGTCACGAACCGCTCGACCAGCCCGGTGTCGGTGAGGATGTTGACGAAGATGTCCTTGGACCCCTTCGCCTGCGCGAGGTCGCGATCATGATGCACGTCCTGGAAGTCGCGTGTGGCGAGCGCGGTCGCCACGACAAACGTGGGGGTCGCCTCGATCGTCAACGCCGGCAGCATCGTTCCGACGGCAGCGGGGTCGGTGGCAACGCTTGTCATGCGGGCTCCCCTTCGGTAGGCACGGCCGGTTCCCACGCGTGCAGGGTCCAGGCCGGAGTCCCGGCCTCGTCATCGGCAGGGAAGTCGAGATAGGTCGCGCGCACCGGCATGCCGATGGCCACCTGCTCGGGTTCGACGCCCCGGAGCTCACCGAGCATGCGGATTCCCTCGTCGAGTTCGACGAGGGCCACGACGAACGGCAACCGCCGCCCGGGCACCTTCGGCGCTCGATGCACGACATAGCTGTAGACGGTGCCGGTACCGGCCGCGACCACGTAGTCCGTTGGCGGGACGGTTCCGTCGGCCTCGCGCGGCTTCCAGGTCGCCGGCACCGGCGGGTGCCGCAGCGCCCCGTCGCCGTCGCGCTGGATGCGCAGCTCGTGGGCGGCCACGCCCTCCCAGAAGAAGGCGGTGTCCCGGGATGCGCTCGGCTTGAGCAAGCGCGCCGGGTCGAGGTCGTCGGGCACCCCGGCGTCGGAAGCCGGCTCGGCAGCAGCGTGTGCGGCGGGGCGGAACTTCAGGATGCGGAACCGCATCTCGGCGACGACCTCACGCGCCCCGTCGGCTCCGCCGACCGACCAGACGTTGCGGGTGGTGAAGAACCAACCCTCGCCGAGCGCGGTGTTCTTCGGCCCGACGACCTCGACGAGTTCGGCCGACAGCGAGACCTCCTCGCCCGGGCGGGTGTAGCGGTGATAGACGGTGTCGCAGTTCGTCGCCACCACCGAGGTGAAGCCGGCCTCGTCGAAGAGTTCGCTGGCGCGACCCAGCGGATCGTCCGCGGTCCGCACCCCGTGGAGGCCGCGCATCGTCCACACCTGCGCCATCGCGGGTGGCGCGACGGTGCCGGGATGGCCGGCCGCACGCGCGGCGTCGACATCGGTGTAGACGGGGTTCGTGTCGCCCATCGCCTCGACCCAGTTGTTGATCATGGGCTGATTGATCGGGTCCCGCCCGGTGACAGGTGCGCTCGGTCCGGCGTCGATGATCTCCTGAGCGGCGGCTCGGATCGCCTCGTCTCCGGCGACGCCGTCGCGGGCGAGCTCGGGCGCGCTCACCGCTTGGCCCGCGGGAGTCCGAGGCCGGCGGTCGCGATCATGTCGCGCATGACCTCGTTGACGCCACCGCCGAAGGTGATGACGACGTGGCGCTTCTCCTGGACGTCGAGCCAGTTCACCAGCGCCGCGGTCTCCGGATCGGCGAAATCGCCGTAGCGCCCGATGATCTCGTCGACCATCCGGCAGACGGTCTGGATGCGTTCGGTCGAGAACACCTTGGTGGCCGCCGCGTCGGCCATCGAGATGGCCTCACCCGTCGCGGCCACCTGCCAGTTGAGCAACTCGTTGATGCGGCCGTAGGCGTCGATGGTCGCGAGCGCGCGACGGACGTCGGGATGCTTGGCGATGACCGTCCCGTCGGGGCCCGGCCGCTGCGCCCAGGCACGCACCCGTGCCGCGAGTCCGTCGATGCGGCCGGCGGGGCCGAGCATGACGCGCTCGTGATTGAGCTGGGTGGTGATCAGCTTCCACCCGCCCCCCTCCTCGCCGACCCGCATCGACACCGGAACCCGAACATCCTGGTAGTAGGTGGCATTCACGTGGTGCGCGCCGTCGGCGGTGATGATCGGCGTCCACGTGAAACCGGGGTCGGAGGTGTCGACGATGAGGATCGAGATGCCCTTGTGCTTGGGAGCATCCCGATCGGTGCGGACAGCGAGCCAGATGTAGTCGGCGTCGTGACCGCCGGTCGTGAAGATCTTCTGGCCGTTGACCACATAGTGGTCGCCGTCGCGGACCGCAGTGGTGGTCAACGACGCCAGGTCGGTGCCGGCCTCGGGTTCGGTGTAGCCGATGGCGAAGTGCACATCACCGGCCAGGATCGCGGGCAGGAACTTCTGTTTCTGCTCCTCGGTGCCGTGTACCTGCAGCGTCGGCCCGACGGTCTGCAGCGTCACCGCCGGCAGCGGGACGTCGGCGCGCACGGCCTCGTTGGTGAAGATCTGCTGTTCGATCTCACCGAAACCCTTGCCGCCGAACTCCGTCGGCCATCCGACGCCCAACCAGCCGTCGTCACCCATCCGCTTGATGACCTTGCGGTAGGTCGGGCCGTGGCGTTCGGTCAGCATCACCGCCGCCTCGTCGGGAGTGACGAGGTCGGCGAAGTACTCGCGCAGTTCCGCGCGCAGCGCGCGCTGTTCGGGGGTGAGATCAATGAACATCGGGCACCTCTGCGATACGGGTGTCGTCGGCGGGGACGTCGGTGATGTCGGCGAGCTCGTCGAGCCGCACGTGCGCTCCGCCCACCAGACGCGCGAGGTCTTTGGTGAGCGAGAAGTAGCGGTGAAGCGGATAGGTGATGTCGACGCCGATGCCGCCGTGCAGGTGGGTCATCGTCCGCGTGGTCGGCGGGACCTCCTCGGCCAGCCAGTAGGCGGCGATCGCGAGATCGGTTGCGGCGTCCAGACCTTCGGACAACCGCCAGGCCGCCGAGGTGGTCGCGAGTTCCATCGACCGGCCGACGACGTAGATGTCGGCGAGCTGCTGGCCCACCGCCTGGAACAAGGCGATCGGCCTGCCGAACTGCTCGCGCGTGGAGACGTGGTCGGCGGTCAGTCGGGTGGCGCCGGCGACCAGGCCGTCGGCGTAGGCGCACAGCGCCAGGCGGTAGCGGTCACGGAGGATCGCGAGGTCGCGGACCACGATGTCGGCGTCGTCGACGGGAACGTCGTCGAAGGCCACCGTGTACTCGCCCCAGCCGCTCGAGGTCGGCGTGCGCGTGATGGTGACCCCGTCGGCGGCTGGCGAGACGGCGACGACACCGGCATCGGCGGCCACCAGGAACAGCGAGGCACCGTCGGCGTGCAGGACGCCGACCTTCGTGCCGCTGAGCCGCCCGTCGCGGACCGAGGTCCGCGGATGCGCCGTCAGGGCGTCGCCGTGTTCGCCGATCGCCACCGACACCCAGCTGCCGCCGGTGAGCGAACTGCCGAACCGCGACCACACCGATCCCTCGCCGTCCTGGGCGTCGGCCCTGGCGAACACAAGCGCCGCGGTCAGCGATCCGAGGGCCGGCGTCACCGCCGCGGCCCGGCCCATCCGGCGGAACAACGGGAGCAGACCCGACTCGTCGACCTCGTCACCGTCGAGCGAGGCCGGCAGGGGCAGGGCAAGCAGTCCGGCGTCGACGAGCGCCTGCCAGCCATCGGCCTCGAACCCGCCGCGGGTCGCCTCCTGCTCGGCCGCTGCCGTCCCACCGGAATGACGCCCACCGAACGTCGACTCCCAGTCGGGCTGTCGTCGCGCGAACACGTCCTCGGCGACGTCGCGAACCGCGATCGCCGTGCCGTCCAGGGCAAAGTCCACCCTGTGCCTCCCTCACCATGAACCCGTCAAGAACTAGAACCTGTTCTAGTTGTATCAGAGTCCGCGCGCAGGGGTGTCGGAATCGGCGCTTATCTGCGGTTTCGGCACTCTTGCCGCAGCCGGTTACCGCGGCAAACCGAGAATGCGTTCCGCCGCGGCCGTGCGCAGGATCTGAGTAGTGCCGCCCGCGATCGAGAGGCAGCGGTTCTGCAGGACCACGTCGGACGCCTCGGTCGCCGCCAGACCCGCGACCCCCAGGAGCCGCAGCGCGAGATCGGGTACCGATTGGCGATGTTCGACGCCGATCAACTTGCGCACGCTCGACAACGCACCGGGGTCGAGCCCGGCCAGTTGCCTGGTCGCGGCCCGCGCGTCGAGGACCCGGCCGACGTGGGCGTCGGCGAGCTGGGTGCCGAGCGACGCTAGCTCCTCGGCGGTCAGCCCCCGATCCATCGACCGCACCTGCGAGAGAAGTGACTCCATCTCCTTGCCGAGACCGGTACCGCCCATCGCCACCCGCTCGTTCGCGAGGGTGGTGCGGGCCAGCCGCCAGCCGCCGTTGATCTCGCCGACGACACAGTCGTCCGGCACGACCACACCGTCGAGGAAGACCTCGTTGAAGTTGGCCCGCCCGGACAGCTCGCGCAGCGGCCGGATGTCGATGCCAGGCGAACCCATGTCGACGAGGAAGTAGGTGATGCCCTTGTTCTTCGGCGCCTCGGGATCGGTGCGTGCGAGGCAGATCGCCCACTGTGCGTTGTGCGCCTGCGAGGTCCAGATCTTCTGGCCGTCCAGGCGCCAGCCGCCGTCGACCCGCTCCGCCCGTGTGCGCAACGCGGCCAGGTCCGAGCCGGCCTCGGGTTCGGAGAACAGCTGGCACCACACGATTTCACCGGCCAGCGTCGGAGCGACGAACCGCTCGCGCTGCGCGTCGGTGCCGTGTTCCAGGATCGTCGGGATCGCCCATGCGCCGATCACCAGGTCGGGCCGCTCGATCCCGGCCGCCTCGAGCTCGGTGTCGATCAGCAGCTGCATCGCGGCATCCGCCCCCAGACCGTGCGGTGCCGGCCAGTGCGGGGTCAGGTAGCCGGTCTCGGCGAGGAGCCGGCGACGATCGTCGGGTGCGGCGTCGGCGATCCTCGCGACGGTGGTGCGGACCTCGTCGCGCCGGTCCTCGACCTGCGAGAGGTCCAGACGGAAGCGCCGTCGCGCCCCCTCGAGCCCGAGCCGGGCGAGGGTGGCGGCGTGCGACGATGCGTTCGCGAGCGACGCCTGCGCGGCGAGTGCGGCGCGCAGATAGAGGTGGGCGTCGTGCTCGAAGGTGAACCCGATGCCGCCGAGGACCTGGACGCAGTCCTTGGTGTTGGCGACCGGGTCGCGACCGACCACGACGTCGGCTGCCAGCCTGCTGATCTCGAGTTGCTCGAGCGCCGGAGCGAGCCCGTCCCCCGTCCCGGCCGCGAGCACGTCGTCGACCGCGCCGGCGACATCCCACGCGACCGCGGTGACGCGTTCGCTGCGGCACAGCATCTCGGCGCAGATGTGCTTGATCGCCTGGAACGACCCGATCGGCACGCCGAACTGGGTGCGGACCTTCGCGTACTCGACGGCGGTGTCGAGAGCCCACCGGGTGACGCCGCTCTGATAAGCGGCGAGCGTCGCCGACAGCAGGCCCGCGACGAACGTCCCCTCGCCCAGTTCGATGAGGTCCTCGGCCGCGATCTCGGACAGTGTCACGTGGCTGACCGAGGCCGTGCCGTCGAGCGGGGTCTGTGGCGTGACGTCGGCGACTCCGACGCCCGGCGGCACGATCCACCACGACCGTTCCCGATCGTCGGTCCCGAATTCGACCATCACGGCGCAACCCTCGACGTAGCCGGTGACGAGCCCGAGGTCGAGTGCGCCGTCGGCCAGGGTGAGACCCGCCCCGGCGTAGCTCGTCGCCGGCGTAACCACCGGCACCGATCCGGCCAGCACCTCCGCCAACAGCGCGGCACCCCGGTCGTCGTCACCCTGCGCCGAATCCGCACGGCGAACCGCCAGCGCGATCGCCGCGGTCACCGTCGGACCGAGCGGGCCGGGGACGAGATCGGCCCCGCACTGCTCGAGCATGGCGGCCACGTCGAGGAAACTCGCACCGAGACCGTCGGACGCCTCGGGGACCGCTGCGGCGAACACGCCCAGATCGGCGATCTGCGAAAATAGACCGGTCCACTGGTCGCTCGGCTTGTCGAGGTCGGACCGCACGATGTCGGTCACACTGGTGGAGCGCGCCCAGGACGCGATGCTGTCACGGACCGCGATCTGCTCGGAAGACGTGGCGATTGTCACTGGCAATCCCTGTATGTCGAGTTGTGACGAATAATTAGAACCTGTTCTAATATGCCATGGGTGTACTCGGATCGGGTAGCCACCCACGATCCACCCATTGAGACGTTTGATCACGTGAGGATGTTCGAGAGCACATGGCCCGTTCTGCACCCGGCAACGCCGCGGTCGACGCCCCCAACGGGGCTGCGGCGCCGGCCGCCTCGCCCGAAGCCGGCTCCACCGCGCAGCGCGAACGCCGCCGCCGCATCCTCGACGCCACCCTCGCGCTGGCGTCCAAGGGCGGATACGACGCCGTGCAGATGCGCACCGTCGCCGACAAGGCCGACGTCGCCGTCGGGACGCTGTACCGCTACTTCCCGTCGAAGGTCCACCTTCTCGTCACCGCGCTCGCCCGCGAGTTCGAGCGAGTCGAGTCGAAGGTCGATCGTTCCCAGTTGCGCGGCGACACCGCGATCGACCGCCTCCGTCATGTCCTGGACATGATCACTTTCGCGATGCAGCGCGATCCGCTTCTCACCGAGGCGATGACGCGCGCGTTCATGTTCGCCGATGCGTCGGCGACCGCCGAGGTCGACCAGGTCGCCGGGATCATCGACCGGCTCCTCGCCGGTGCGATCGTCGATGACGGCGAACCCACCGAGGAAGATCTCGCGATCGCGCGCGTCCTCTCCGATGTGTGGATGTCGAACCTGGTGCAGTGGCTGACCCGTCGCGCGTCGGCGACCGACGTCACGAACCGGCTCGAACTCACCGTCCGGCTTCTGCTCAGGGATCGCGTCAAGTAACCGGGCCCTCCCTCGAACGTGACGTCACAACTGGGTGACGAGCACCTTCTCGACTTGGGAGCGCCAGTCGAACTCGGCTACCTTTGTTACGTCTGAGAATTCTGTTAACAGAAGGGGCTAGTGGTGCGATCCTCCTGGTTGCGACGACTGTGCGTCGTCGGATGTGCCGTTGCGGTCGCGACCGCCGGATGGGCTCCGGCCGCACTGGCCGAACCCACCCCCGATCCCGATCGCGCTCGTATCGACACCGTGGTCCACGACTCCGCCCAGCAGTCGACCCTCATCGTGTACTCGGCGGCGATGCGCAAACTCATCCCCGTCAACGTGTTGCGCCCCAAGGACACCACCAAGTCGCGCCCCACGCTCTACCTGCTCAACGGCGCCGGCGGCGGCGAGGACTCCGCGACCTGGGCGGCCAAGACCCAGTACGCGAAGTTTTTCTCCGACAAAGAGGTCAACGTCGTCACGCCGATCGGCGGCGCGTTCTCCTATTACACCGACTGGCAGCACGACGATCCGGTACTCGGCCGCAACAAGTGGACGACGTTCCTCACCAAGGAGCTCCCGCCGCTGGTGGACAAGGAATTCGACACCACCAAGGTCAACGCCATCGCCGGGATCTCGATGGCCGGGACATCGGTGCTCAACCTCGCGATCGCCGCACCGAAGCTCTACCGGTCGGCCGCCGCCTACAGCGGATGCGCGCGTACCAGCGACCCGGTGGGACAGGCCTACATCCGGATGGTCGTCGCCGACCGCGGGCAGGGCAATCTGAACAACATGTGGGGACCGGTCAATTCGGCCGGCTGGCGGGACAACGACCCGTACATCCAGGCGGACAAGCTGCGCGGCACCAAGGTCTACATGACCAGCGGCACCGGCATGCCCGGACAGTTCGACCGGCTCGAGGCACCGCTGGTCGCCGGCGATCCGCTGACATTGGCCAATCAGATGGTCATTGGCGGCATCATCGAGGCCGCGGTCAACGAGTGCACCAAGCAGATGGTGTCGCGCATGCGGGCGCTCAAGGTGCCGCACGAGGTCACCTTCCGGCCGAGCGGCACCCACTCCTGGGGTTACTGGGAACGCGACCTCGAGACCACCTGGCCGAAGATCGCGGCAGACCTGAGGTGAGCGACGCATCGGACCGCTTGTGGGCCGATGACCTGTCCGTGGGCCAGATCTTCGAGTTCGGCACGCATCACGTCAGCGAAGACGAACTGCTCGACTTCGCCCGCGCATGGGATCCGCAGGACTTCCACGTGGACAAGGCCGTTGCCGAACGCGGCCCCTACCGCGGGCTGATCGCCAGTGGGTTGCACACGATGTCGGTCTACCAGAGGCTCAATGTCACCGGCGTGCTGAACAATTGGCGGGTGATCGCGGGCAAGCGACTGGGCGACGTGGAGTTCCTGCGTCCCGTCCGCCCCGGCGACACCCTCACCGGATCGACCGTCATCGACGCGATCGAGTTCGATGACCGTGCCCGCGCTCTGGTCACCTCGTCGGCGGAGCTGCGCAACGGTGACGGAAAACCGGTGATGCGCACCGTCGTCGAAGCGTATGTGCACGCCCGGCCAAGTCGCGCGACCACTGAAGCCTGACCGTCAGCACCCCAACAGCTTTCACAACCCGTCGACTGTGCGTCCGATCCGCTGATCGCGCGGAGCTCAGCCGACGCCCGGCACGGGGACCTGCGCACCGGTGATCGCACTCGAGGCATCGGAGACCAGGAACGAGATCGTCTGAGCGATCGACTCGGGCGACACCCAGCCCGCCCGCGACGAATCCGGTTGACTGGCGCGGTTGCCCGGGGTGTCGATCACCGACGGCAGGATCGCGTTGGCCCGGATGCCGTCGGACTTGTACTCGGCGGCGAGCGCACTGATGAACGCCCACACCGCCGCCTTCGACGTGACGTACCCCGCGGCACCGGAGAAGGGTGCGAACGCCGCCTTCGCCGACACCCCGACGATCGACCCGCCGCCGGCCTCGATCATCTTCGGAATGGCCGCCGCGGACAGCAGATACAGCGGCCGCAGGTTGAGCCGGAGCAGTCGCTCGAACTCGTCGACCGGTGTCGCGTCGACCCGCTCCCCCATCGCGAACCCGCCCACCAGGTTCACCACCGCGGTCACCGGCGCCGACGCGTCGCTCGAGGCGATCGCCACGACCTCGGCGACCGACGCCTCGTCGAAGAGGTCGGCGTGCACACCGACCAACCGGTCCGATTCCGGGAGGCGTGACAACCCGGCTTCGGTGCGCCCGGGCACCACCACGCGCCATCCGTCGTCGAGCAACGTGCGGGTGACCGCCGACCCCAGGCCGCCCGTCCCGCCCGACACGATCACCGTCTGCGTCATCCCGCCGACCCTACTGGAGGCGGGCCCGTGGGTGGAGGCGCACGCGCCTACGATGGTCGGCGATGACCGACGACCGTGTTCCCGAGATCGGAGACGAACCCCGGGAGCGCGAACCGGGCGGTCGTCGCCGCCCCGACGACGCCGACCGGACGAGCATGTTCGCGTCGTTGCGCATCCCCAACTACCGCCTGTTCTACGCCGGCATGGCCGTCTCGATGACGGGTTCGTGGATGCAGGCGACGGCGCAGGCGTGGCTCGTGCTGACGCTGAGCGGGTCGGCGTCCGTCCTGGGACTCATCGTCGCCCTGCAGGCGCTACCGGTCCTGCTCATCGGGCCGTACGCGGGCGTGATCGCCGACCGCGTCGATCGTCGACGCCTGCTCATCGTCCTGCAGTCGATGATGGGGCTGCTGGCCGCGGCGCTCGCCGCCGTCACCCTCACGGGGGTGGTGCAGGTCTGGCACGTCGGCGTGCTGGCGGTGATGCTCGGGCTCGGCCACGCCTTCGAACAGCCGGCGCGACAGGCGTTCATCCATCAGATCGTCGGCAAGGACCTCATCCGCAACGCGGTCACCCTCAACTCGGTCATGGTGAACGCCGCTCGCGCCGTGGGCCCGGCGGTGGCCGGGGTGATCCTGGCCCTCGTCGGTTCCGGTCTGTGCTTCGCCATCAACGCGGTCAGCTTCATCGCCGTAGTCGCGTCGCTGCTCGCGCTCGACTCGTCGAAGATCACCGCGGAATCACCGGTTCCGCGCGCGAAAGGTCAGCTGCGCGAGGGTCTTCGATATGTCCGGAGTCGCCCCGCGCTGTGGATTCCACTGGCGACCATGGCGCTCGTCGGGACCCTGACGTACAACTTCCCGGTCACGCTGCCCGCCGCCGCGGACTTCGTCTTCGACGGCGGGCCGCAAGCCCTCGGTTTCATGACGTCGGCGATGGGAGTCGGTGCGGTCGTCGGCGGACTCGTGGTCGCGGCCCGCGGGAACACCGGATTGCGGCCACTCACGCTGGCGGCCTTCGGCTTCGGGGTCGCCGTCGCTGCGACCGCACTCGCCCCGAACCTCCCGACGGCGATCTGCGCGCTCTTCGGGGTCGGCTGGTTGAGTGTCACCTTCATGTCGACGGGAAACGCGACCCTGCAGCTCAATTCCGAACCGCGGATGCGGGGCCGGGTGATGGCGTTGTGGTCGGTGGCGTTCATGGGCTCGACGCCCATCGGCGGCCCGATCGTCGGCGCGATCATCGAGACATTCGGTGCGCGTGTCGGTCTCGCGGTCGGAGCCGTCGCGTGCCTGGCCGCCGGGTCGCTCGCCTTCCTGGCCGCACGCCGGAGCGGTACCGCGTCCTAGACGAGCGGCCGCCCCATCTTCACCCGGAGCCGGACATCAGCCAGCAGGAGCCGGAAACCCAACTGCGACACCCACAGCGGAGTGCGACGCTCCTTCTCCACCAGCCGGCCGACGTAGCCGTCGAACCATTTCTGATCTTCGTCGGTCCACTCGACCCGGAGTGCGTCGCGGAACGGCTGCGGCAGATAGCCGATGGTCCGGCGCAGTTTGACCGGACCGTACTTCTCCTGGATGCGTTCCGGCGCGTAACCGAAATTGGCGATGTCGAGCAGGAAGTCCCGGATCTCGTCGCTGATCTCGATGCGCGAGACCTGGTCGTCCCAGTAGGTGGTGAACTCGTCGCGCGTGGCGGGCCACGCCTCGGCCGGCATCTGCAGCGTCGTCCCGCAGACCTTGCCCTGCTGGTAGAACTTCTCGCGATCCGCACCCTGCAGCGGTCCGTGGACACGCTCGTAGATGTCCTCCCACCCGAAGTAGAGGCACGCCGCGACCCAGAGCTGCAGGTCGATGTTCATCGCGTTGTACTCCACGGGACTGTTCTCGTCCGAGCGCACCTGCGCGTGCTGGCGGTTGACGGCATGCCGGTACCGGCGCCGGTCGTCGGCGTTGCCGATGATCGCGACCGCCAGATACGACGCGGTGGTCCGTGCGCGTTTGACCGGATGTTTGTCGAGCCGCCCGTTCTCGACCTTGCTGTGTGCGACACCGTAGCCGACCGCCGGATTGGCGAGCTGCATGATGACGTTCGTCGTGCTCATCGTCTGTCCCATCGAGAGCAGCGAGCGCGCGAAGAAGCTGCTGTCGATGTTGTCCATCTCCACCCGCGACATCCGCTCATCGGATTGCGTCATGACCCCACCCATTCTGATAACGCTTGTTGTCTGATTGCTGTCAGCTTAGCGGGGGGCGCTCGGGCGGACAATCCCGCACCCGGAGGACCCCCTCATACGACGAGCCCCGGCTCACCCGAAGGTGAGCCGGGGTTCGGCGTCGGTGATCCAGCTGTCAGTAGGTGTAGAAACCTCGACCGGTCTTTCGTCCGAGGCGTCCCGCGTCGACCATGCGACGCAGCAGCGCCGGCGGCGCGTAGTGGGGTTCGGCGAATTCCGCGTACAGCGACTCCGCGGCGGAGAGCGTGACGTCGAGACCGATGGTGTCGAGCAGGGTGAGCGGCCCCATCGGGTAGCCGCAGCCACCCTTCATCGCGAGGTCGATGTCCTCGGCCGAGGCGTAGCCCGAGTCGAACATCCGGATGGCCTGGCACAGGTACGGGATGAGCAGCGCGTTGACGATGAAGCCGGAGCGGTCACCCGCGCGGACCGCGGTCTTGCCGAGGGTGTCGGTGACGTATGCGCTCACGGCGTCGGCCGTCTCCGGCGCGGTGGTCAGCGTGGAGATGATCTCGACCAGCGGCATCACCGGTACCGGGTTGAAGAAGTGCACGCCGACAACGCGTTCGGGGGTCTTGGTCGCGGTCGCGACCTTGATGATCGGGATCGACGACGTGTTGGTCGCGAGGATGGTGTTCGCGCCGGTCGCCTCGTCGAGGTTCGCGAAGATCTGCCGCTTGAGCTCCTCGATCTCCGGGGCCGCCTCGATCACCAGCTCGCGATCGGCGAGGTCGGCGTAGTCGGTCGTCACCCGCAGACGTCCGAGGGCGGCGTCGGCGTCGTCCTGCGCCAGCTTGTTCTTGCTGACCGCCTTGGCCAGCGACTTCTCCACCCGCGCCCGCGCGGCGTCGGCGAACTCCTGCTTGACCTCCACGATCACGACATCGCTGCCGGCCTTCGCACACACCTCCGCGATGCCCGCTCCCATGGTGCCTCCGCCGATGACGCCGATCTGTTGCACAGTGAACCTCCGAAGTCGAGTGATACGAGACCAAACGGTAGTCGGTCGCCGGATCGGTCATCCGAACGACTCCCGGCACCCCGGGAACATTCGTCCCCGACGTCGCCTCCAAGTACATGAACCGCCCAGAAGCACTCACCCCACTTGGAAGGACATACCAATGCGCACCGAGATCCCTGCCGACGCCGTTCTCGTCGACACCGATGGCGACGGAGCCGTCGACGCCGCACTCACCGACGTCGACGGTGACGGCACCACCGACGCCATCCTCGACACCGACGGCGACGGCCAGGCCGACTCGATCGCCTACGACACCGATGCCGACGGCGAGATCGACGTGATCGAGGCCGACACCGACGCCGACGGCCTCACCGACATCGCCGTCGCCGACACCGACGGTGACGGCACCTTCGACACCGCGGTCGACGGCGAGGGCAATGTCGAGGTCGGTGACTTCGGCAGCATCGACGGCGGCGACGCCGTCTGACGTCTGACGCACCCTGCACCCGACACGAGCCGGCCCGGAGACCCCGGGCCGGCTCTGTTCGTCCGTTCGAATTCGACGATTCGCCGATGTCGTCTCGGCTCGCCCACTAGCGTGTCTCAGATCACGATCGGGGGATGCGATGATGCCTACTCGTTTCGACGCGCGACACAGGGTCCGTTCGGGGGTCCGCCGGCGCCGTCGTCGCCATGCCGCCACCTGCCTCCTGGCCGGTGCGACGCTTCTCTCCACGATGCTGGTCGCGGCCCCCGCCGGCGCGGCCAACCACTACTTCCCCGACATCTCCGAGGTCGCGGTTCCCCAAGCGGACTGCGGGCCGGGCTCACTCCCCGAACCCGGCCTGCAGGGTGATGTCAGCGCCGAAGATCGTCTGTCCGGGCGGAGCATGCGCGGCTACCGCTGCAACATCACGCGGATCGGCGGTGTCCGCGGCGCCGGCGGCGGGATCGTGTCGGCGAACTTCGAGCACTGCAGCTACACCGGCAGCCTGTTCCCCGGAAACAACTGGGTGAACCCGCCGGGCGTACAGGTCATCGACGCATCCGACCCGAGCGCGCCGCGAGTCGTCGGGTCCCTGACGGATCCGGCGATGCGCGGCGGCACGTGGGAGACGTTGAAGGTCAACAAGGCGCGCAAGCTCCTGGCCGCTACGTCGGTGCCGTTGCTCTGGGGCGGCGGCTTCTTCGCCGTGTACGACATCTCCGACTGCACCCGACCCAAGCTCCTGAACACCGGTCCGGGCACGTCGACGCCCCTGCCGTTCACCTCGCACGAGGGCGGCTTCTCCCCCGACGGCCGCACCTATTGGGCGTCCGGGGTGTTCCCCGGGCACCTCAGCGCCATCGACATCGCCGATCCCCGGTCGCCCCGCGTGATCTGGCAGGGGCTCCACTCGTTCCTCGGTCACGGCTTCGGCATGTCGCCAGATGGCAACCGGATGTACCTGTCCAACATGGCGGGTGTGACGGTGCTCGACGTCAGCGACGTCCAGGAGCGCCGGCCGCACCCGCAGGTCCCGCACACCGCGGCCTATCTCTGGCCCGACGGCCAGCTGAACCAGCACTCGATCCCGATCACCTACCGGGGCCGGCCCCACATCGTCACCGCCGACGAAGCAGGTTCGGGCGGCGTCAAGATCTTCGACGTGACGCGGGTGAACAAGCCCCGGTACACCGCGCAGATCAAACTCGAGATCAATCTCCCCGAGCACCTCGACACCAATCTGCGGTCGTCGACCGGCGGGTCGCTGTTCAGCAGCAATCCGCACTACTGCACGGTGGACCGAGCGACCGATCCCACCGCGCTCGCGTGCGGCTGGGAATCGTCGGGTATCCGGGTCTTCGACATCCGCGACTTCGACCGGATTCGCGAGATCGCCTACTACAACCCGCCGGCCCGCAAGGGCACCACGATCGCGGAGTCGCCCAACTCGCCGCACGTCGTCGGCTCGCTGATGGGCTTGCCCGCCGTCGAATTCCTCAGCCTCGGTATGTCGATCGCGAACGGCAAGGTCCGGTTGAACGAGATGGTCGGTCCACGTAGCGGGATGATCGTCGGCGGTGACATGTCGACGGACTGGTGCATGTCCCCACCCGAGTTCCGCGGAAACGAGCTGCGGGTCACCTGTTCCGACGGCGGCTTCCAGGTGTTGCGGTTGAGTCCCGCGGTGTACACGCCACCGCCGGACCAGAACTCCTCGATCGGATGAGCGCTTCTCGCCTCGGCGTCCCGCTGGTGCGCGCGATGGTCCTCGGCGTGACCGCGGCCCTGCTCGTCACCATGGGTGTCGTCGTCGGGGCGGTGTGGCAGGGACGCGATCACGACTCATCCGCGATGAGCGTGTCCGACATCGGCTTCGCGCAGGACATGTCGGCGCACCACGACCAGGCGATCCTCATGTCGCGGACGATCGGTGCGGTGCCCGGAGTCGCGCCGCAGATCCGCGGCGTCGCCGACCGGATCGTCCACACGCAGACCGCCGAAACCGCCACGATGCGTGGCTGGTTGCTGTGGTTCGACGAACCGGTGACCGCGCCGGAGCCGATGTCCTGGATGTCCGGCGGAGACCCTCACCACGAGGGCACCCATCACGACGAATCCCCTCGGCCGATGCCCGGCATGGCGAGTATCGACGAGATCGGCAGTCTCTCCACCCTGCCACCCGGCGAGGCGGAGATCTTGTTCCTGCAGTTGATGATTCGGCACCACCGTGGCGGGATGTCGATGGCCCAGGCGGCATACAACGACGAGCGGACCGGTTCCGCGACGAAGGACCTCGCGCTCATGATGATCGGCGACCAGGGCGACGAGATCGGTCTGATGACGATGCTGCTCGCGGAACGTGGCGCCGACCCGTTGCCGACCTGATGGCAGGGGCGGCAACGGATCGAACGTCTAGTCCGTCTTCGGATGCAGGATGAACATCTCCCACACCTCTTTCTGGTCCGCGGCCCAGGGGTCGTAGACGAACGGGGCGTGCCGTAGGGCCATCCCCGCCTTGCGCGGCGTCCGGTTGGCCTTGAAACCGTTGCAGGACTTGCACGCCGCGACCTGGTTTCCGAATGTGCTCGGCCCACCCTGCGAGACCGGGACGATGTGGTCGACGGTGTCGGCCGGACCGTCGCAGTAGGCGCAGATCCATTGATCGCGTCGCAGGATGGTCGCGTTCGACGCGTAGGAGTCCATCGTCTTACCGGCGAACGGGCGGTAGGCATCTCGCTTGATCGCCACCACCTTGTGAATCGGCAGGGACAGCGTCGGCGAATGCACGACGCGGACCAGCGGCGTGCCCTCGACGTTCCGCGCGACCTCGGTGGTCAACAGAACCGCGGCGCGACGCCAGGTGACGCGCGCCAGGATCTGCAGTCCGGCGTTGGTGACGAAGATGGTCATGACAGCTCCTCGATGCGTGGGCGAGTGAGTGCGCCGACCACCGAGGTTCATGACCTCAGGAACTGGTGACGCGTGATGTGATCGGTCCCGGCCTTCCGTCGGACTTCAGTCCGCACGGACGGTCGGAGGGGGCCGTCCGCCACTCGCCGGCGAAAGCCTTGTCACCCATCGACATCTGCGTCACCTCCTCTCGTTGGTCTGGCCTGCTCTGTCGCCACGATAACCGCGGTCGATGGACGCTGCCACCGTTTATGTCCGGCGTGTTCGGATGTTCACCCAGTTCACACGGGCTGTTTGCAGGAGTTTTTCACCGCGTGCCGGTCCCGCGGGAGAATGTCCGGCGCTATCGTCGGCGGATGCCCACCGAGGAGACCGGCGAGAATCCCCCTCCGCAGCCACCCGTGTCGACTCTCGACGCCTTCGCGTCGGTGATGCTGGGACTGGTGCACGCCGTCTTGGCGCTGATCACGATCGCCGCTGCAGGTCTGACGGTCTTCGTCACCGACGCGTGCGCCTACGAGGAGTGCGGGAGTCCGGTCTGGACCGAGGTCGCCATCGGGGTGGGCATCGGGTCGGCCGTGGTGCTGGTGGCGGTGTCGGTGACCCTCGTCGTCCGCCGCGTGCGCCGAGGACTCCCGGCCTGGCCGGCCGCTGCGTGGTGCTGCGCCATCCAGCTGGCGATGATCTTCGTGGTACTCGAGATCGGCATCCAGGCCGGGACCCTCGACTGAGTGATCAGAAGATCTCGGGTAGATCTTCCGACACGGTGTTGGGGTAGGTCGCCGGACGCTTCTCCAGGAACGACATGACGCCTTCGTACACGTCACCGGACTGCCCGCGGTAGAAGATCGCCTTCGAGTCGGCGTGGTGGGCATCGAGCGGGC
The DNA here is from genome assembly GCF_005502615.1 of Gordonia sp. ALPHA1B1. Taxonomy (NCBI): domain Bacteria; kingdom Bacillati; phylum Actinomycetota; class Actinomycetes; order Mycobacteriales; family Gordoniaceae; genus Gordonia; species Gordonia sp. ALPHA1B1. The sequence continues at coordinate 53,255 of NZ_SCOC01000022.1, forward strand.
TGGGCGCACCGGCCATCCGCCACAACAGCTGTCGGGTCAGCGCCGCCGAGACGGGGGCGCTGTTCGCGGTCATCTCGCGGGCGACGGCGATCGCGGTCTCGAGCACCTGGTCTTTCGGGACCACCTGCTGGATCAGCCCGCGTTCATGGGCTTCGGCGACGGGCACCATCTTCGCGCCGATCGTCCACTGCAAAGCGGTCGGCAACCCGACGAGCCGCGGCAGGAACCAGCTCGACGCGGCTTCGGGCACCAGGCCGCGGGCGGCGAAGACGAAGCCGAATTTCGCGTCCTCCGAGGCGATCCGGACGTCGGCGGGCAGTGTCATCGTGACCCCGACGCCGGCCGACGGACCGTTCACCGCCACCACGATCGGCTTCAGCGAGGCGAACATCCGCAGCGTGAGCTTGCCGCCCTCGTCGGCTGGAACCTCGTTCGACTCGACAGCAGACGAGGCGTCGAACGTCGATCCGCCCGCCTCGAGATCGGCGCCGGCGCAGAATGCGCGGCCGTTGCCGGTCAGCACGACGGCGCGAACGGAGTCGTCGGCGTCGGTCTCGTCGAACGCGGCCCGCAACTCCTCGCCCATCTGCATGGTGAAGGCGTTGAGCCGGTCGGGTCGATTCAGCCGGAAGATCGCGATCTCCCCGTCTCGCTCGACGGTGATGGTGGGCTGGTCCTGTCGGGACTTGCGCCCGACCTCTGATGTATCGCTCGTCACAGATCGATGCTATCGGGCGCTGGGACACTCCGCGTCGGCTGTGTCAATCCGCGGAACCGCGCACCAGCCGGGCACAACACAACGGCGGCGCCACCCTGTCGGGTGACGCCGCCGTCGATTGTGTCAGATCAGGTCCGACGGGCCTGGTATCAGCTCGCGTCGGCCTCGCCGGCCTTGGTGAGCTCGACCGGTGCGTCGGGAACCATGCGCGGCTTCTCCGAACCGGTGAAGACGAACCGGGCGTCGTCGCCGTCGCCTTCGCCGTCCCAGTTCTCGACGTCGACCAGGACGATCTGTCCGGGAGCGATGTCGCCGAACAGGATCTTCTCCGAGAGCTGGTCCTCGATCTCGCGCTGGATGGTGCGACGCAGCGGACGCGCACCCAGCACCGGATCGAAGCCGCGCTTGGCCAGCAGGGCCTTCGCGCGGTCGGTGACCTCGAGAGCCATGTCCTTGTTCTTCAGCGCACCCTCCACGCGGGTCAGCATGAGATCGACCATCTGGATGATCTCTTCACGCGTGAGCTGGTGGAACACGACGATGTCGTCGATGCGGTTGAGGAACTCGGGGCGGAAGTGCTTCTTGAGCTCGTCGTTGACCTTCTGCTTCATCCGTTCGTAGTTCGACTGGGTCCCGTCGCTCGACGAGAAGCCCATGCCCACGGCCTTGGAGATGTCCGAGGTACCGAGGTTCGAGGTGAAGATCAGCACGGTGTTCTTGAAGTCGACCGTGCGACCCTGACCGTCGGTCAGGCGACCGTCTTCGAGGACCTGCAACAGGGTGTTGTAGATCTCCGAGTGGGCCTTCTCGATCTCGTCGAACAGCACCACCGAGAACGGCTTGCGGCGCACCTTCTCGGTGAGCTGCCCGCCCTCTTCGTAGCCGACGTACCCGGGAGGGGCACCGAACAGACGCGACGCGGTGAAGCGGTCGTGGAACTCGCCCATGTCGATCTGGATGAGGGCGTCGTCCTCGCCGAACAGGAAGTTCGCCAGCGCCTTCGAGAGCTCGGTCTTACCGACACCGGACGGACCGGCGAAGATGAACGAGCCCGACGGCCGCTTCGGATCCTTCAGGCCGGCACGGGTACGACGGATCGCCTTCGAGACCGCCTTGACGGCGTCCTCCTGCCCGATGATCCGCTTGTGCAGCTCCTCCTCCATACGGAGCAGACGCGTGGTCTCCTCCTCGGTGAGCTTGAACACCGGGATGCCGGTCCAGTTGCCGAGGACCTCGGCGATCTGCTCGTCGTCGACCTCGGCCACGACGTCCATGTCACCGCTGCGCCACTGCTTCTCGCGCTCGGCGCGCTCGGCGACCAGCTGCTTCTCCTTGTCGCGGAGGCTGGCGGCCTTCTCGAAGTCCTGCGCGTCGATCGCGCTTTCCTTCTCCTTGCGCGCATCGGCGATGCGGTCGTCGAACTCACGCAGGTCTGGCGGCGCGGTCATCCGGCGGATGCGCATGCGCGCGCCGGCCTCGTCGATGAGGTCGATCGCCTTGTCCGGCAGGAACCGGTCGTTGATGTAGCGGTCGGCCAGCGTGGCGGCGGCGACCAGCGCACCGTCGGTGATCGAGACGCGGTGGTGCGACTCGTACCGGTCGCGCAGGCCCTTGAGGATCTCGATGGTGTGCTCGACAGACGGCTCGCCCACCTGCACGGGCTGGAAGCGGCGCTCGAGTGCGGCGTCCTTCTCGATGTACTTGCGGTACTCGTCGAGGGTCGTCGCGCCGATGGTCTGCAGCTCGCCGCGGGCCAGCTTCGGCTTGAGGATGCTGGCGGCGTCGATGGCACCCTCGGCGGCACCTGCGCCGACGAGCGTGTGCAGCTCGTCGATGAACAGGATGATGTCGCCGCGGGTGTTGATCTCCTTGAGCACCTTCTTGAGGCGTTCCTCGAAGTCACCGCGGTAGCGGCTGCCCGCGACCAGCGAACCGAGGTCGAGGGTGTAGAGCTGCTTGTCCTTGAGGGTCTCGGGGACCTTGCCGTTCACGATGGCCTGCGCCAGGCCCTCGACGACGGCGGTCTTGCCGACGCCGGGCTCACCGATCAGCACCGGGTTGTTCTTGGTGCGGCGGCTGAGCACCTGCATGACGCGCTCGATTTCCTTCTCCCGGCCGATGACCGGGTCGAGCTTGCCCTCGGAGGCCGCGGCGGTCAGGTTACGACCGAACTGGTCGAGGACCAGCGAGGTCGACGGGGTGCCGGACTCGCTGCTGCGACCGCCGGTGCCCGCCTCCTGCGGCTCCTTGCCCTGGTATCCGCTGAGGAGTTGGATGACCTGCTGGCGGACCCGGTTGAGGTCGGCGCCGAGCTTCACCAGCACCTGGGCGGCGACGCCCTCGCCCTCGCGGATCAGGCCGAGCAGGATGTGCTCGGTACCGATGTAGTTGTGGCCGAGCTGCAGCGCCTCGCGCAGCGAGAGCTCCAGCACCTTCTTGGCACGCGGGGTGAACGGGATGTGTCCCGACGGCGCCTGCTGGCCCTGGCCGATGATCTCCTCGACCTGGCTGCGAACCCCTTCGAGCGAGATCCCGAGCGACTCGAGCGCCTTGGCCGCCACGCCCTCGCCCTCGTGGATGAGGCCGAGGAGGATGTGCTCGGTACCGATGTAGTTGTGGTTGAGCATGCGCGCTTCTTCTTGGGCCAGAACCACAACCCGACGCGCGCGGTCGGTGAACCGTTCGAACATTGTTCTCCCTCACATTGCTAGCGCCCCGGCCGCCGCGGAGACCACCTCGGAGGTCCCGGAGGACAACCGGTGCGGATAGACGACGACCAGCCTGCTTCCACTCTAGAGGTCGTCTGGGGTGCACCTGCAGTTAACGCCTGCGCAGAGTGCATGGATCCCCCGTTGCGGCGGGGATGTGCCCAGTACAACTGCGCTGGCCGGGGCTGTGTTCCCGGGTCGCTACGCCGAGAGCGAACGCGGCGTCGACGCCCCCGATGTGCGTCCCTACACTGCGGTGCGTGCCCCCGGGAGAGTCGACCGACGTCCACGCAGACGACAGCCCGGCCCGGTCCGCCGGGATGCGGGTTCGCCAGGCCAGGCAGGCCGCGGGGGTGAGTCTGCGGTCGTTGTCGGCCTCGATCGGCGTGAGTCCCGCGACCCTGAGTCAGATCGAGAACGGCAAGACGGGTCTGCGCGTCGATCGGCTCGAGGCGATCGCGTCCGCCCTCGGGATCGGCGTCCCCCAGATCATCTCGGGAACCGTGCCGCTCCGCGAACCGGGCGACGCACCGGCCGCTCCGGTCGCGCACCGAGACTGGCGGCGCTACGACCCGCTCGACTTCTCCCCGATCCTCCAGGCAGCGGTCGAGGAGTTCCTCGCTGTCGGATACCACGGGACGACCATGCGACGGATCTCCACGCGATGCGGGATGTCGGTGCCCGGGATCTACAACCACTACCCGAGCAAGCAGCACATCCTGATGGACATCCTGGACCGCACGATGAACGATCTCGAGTGGCGAGCGGAAGCCGCGCGGACGAGCGAGCCCGACGCCGTCGGCCGGTTCTGCGCACTCGTCGAGAATCTGGCGCTCTACCACACCCACCGCCGTCAGCTCGGCTTCCTGGGCTCCAGCGAGGTCCGGGCGCTCGAGCCGCCGAATCACCGGAATGTCAGTCGACGACGAAACCGTCAGCAGGCGCTGGTCGACGAGCAGGTCCACTCCGCCACTGCGCTGGGCCTCTTCGGCCCCGCACATCCGGCCGACGCCGCTCGTGCGGTCGTCACCATGTGCACCGCCCTGCCGACCTGGTGGCAGCCAGATGGCCGGTTGACTCCCGAGCAGCTGGCGACCGAATATGTCGACTACGCGCTGGGCATCATGCGGTACCCGCTGCCGAATGCGCGAACAAGTCAAACCTGACTTGTAAAGTGGCATTGTGAGTTCACCCGAGGCGCCCTCCGATACGGCAGCTCCCGCCGGGCCGGCGCCGACACGTCGCGAACAGCGCACCATCACCAGCCGACGACGCATCCTGGAGGCGGCGGTCGACTGCCTGATCGAGCACGGCTTCGCCGGTGCGACCACCTCGGCGATCCAGGCGCGCGCCGGGGTCTCCCGCGGCCGTCTGCTCCACCACTTCCCGTCGCGGGAGGACCTGCTCGTCGCGGCGGCCGAGCACTTGGCCGCCGAGCGGGTGGCGGCGACGACCGCCCGCGTCGTGGCCGCGATCGACGACGAGGCGACCGGGTCTGCGCGGGTCACGGCCATTGTCGACATGATGTGGATGTCGTTCCACGAGCCGCACTTCTGGGCCGCCGTCGAACTCTGGACCGCGTCGCGCACGAACGACTGGATCGCTGGGGCACTGCTTCCGGTGGAGCGCCACCTCGGGGGCGTGATCCGTACGAGCATCGACCGCATGTGGGGTCCGGAGCTCGTCGGCCATCCCCGGTACGCACAGTTGCGCGAGATCCTCTTCACCAGCATGCGCGGCGTCGCACTGGCCTACACCTTCGACCGTCGCGATCCACGACGCGACCCCCACCTGCCCCAGTGGACCGACACCGCCCTCATCCTGCTCGAGGCCTGACGCCCACCCTATGTAAGAGTACGTCTTGACTGTTTCGTTCCGGGTTGGTTAGTCTCCTGCTACCCGGAGCTGCGACGTGACCGACACTCGGCACCGACTATGTCCGGGGACACCCCCATCCGGCCCGACGGCCATCCATTCGACGACCCCACGGCAACCTCCGCCAGACGGCCGTGGCTCGCATCTCGTCGGCCCGGCACCCCCTTGAGCCAGGAGCATCCCCGTGCCCACTGATCCCGTGCCCACTGATCCTGCCGGCGTACGGCCGGCGCCCCGTTCGGCTCGAGCGTCGATCGCCGCCGCGATCTCGACGTCACTCGAGTGGTACGACTTCTTCATCTACTCCACCGCCGCCGCGCTGGTGTTCAACGTGACGTTCTTCGCCACCGACAGCACCGTCGTGTCCGCGCTCAACTCGTTCGCCACCGTGGCCGTGGGCTTCATCGCCCGTCCGATCGGCGGCATCCTCGCCGGTCAGTTGGGTGATCGCTACGGCCGCAAGCCCGTCCTGGTCGGCGCCGTCTGCCTGATGGCCGTCGCCACCTTCCTGATCGGCTGTGTCCCCAACACCCAGACGGTGTGGCTCGCACCGACCCTCCTCGTGATCCTGCGCATCTGCCAAGGCCTGGCCGTGGGCGGACAGTGGGGCGGCGCCGTCCTGATCGCCACCGAGAACGCACCGGCGCACCTGCGCGGCTTCTACGGCAGCTTCGCGCAGCTCGGCGTGCCGATCGGTCTCGTCCTGGGCAACGTCGCGTTCCTGCTCGCCACCGGCCTGTCGAGTTCGGACGCCTTCCTGTCCTGGGTCTGGCGGATCCCGTTCTGGATCAGCCTGGTCATGCTCCCGGTGGCCTTCGCGATCCACCGATTCCTCGAGGAGACACCGGAATTCAAGGTCGTGGCGGCCAAGATCGCGCAGACACCGGAGGTGCAGCGCTCACCGATGCTCGACGTCATCCGACGCAACCCGGGGACCATCCTGATGGCCGCCGGAGCCAACACGATCGGAATCGTCTTCTTCTACATCATGATCACCGGTTCGGTGCAGTTCGTGACGACTTACCTCGACGTCGCCCGGTCCACCGTGCTCACCTGGATTCTGATCTCCTGCATCGTGATGGTCCCGCTCGTCCCGGCCTTCGGTTGGCTGTCGGACCGCATCGGACGCAAGCTGGTCTTCGCCATCGGTTCGGCGGCCATGATGATCTGGGCGATCCCGATGTGGCTGCTGATCGGATCGTCGTCACCGACGTCCATCTGGCCGTTCGCAGTCGCCGTTCTCGTCGGGGTCGTGGCGATGGCACTCCAGACCGGTACGCAGGGAACGCTTTTCGCCGAGCTGTTCCCGCCGGAGATCCGATTCTCGGGCGCGTCCCTGGGTTATCAGATCTCGGCGATCGTCGGCGGGTTCGCACCCTTCGTGATGGTCGCGATCATCAACGGCAACCCGGACAACGCCTGGCGCGTCGGGCTTTTCCTCGCCCTCCTGGCCGCCGCATCGCTGCTCTGCCTGTACGTGATCGTCAAGAAGCGCTATCACGGCGACTTCGACGCATCGGTCTCGGCCGGCGTCGACGACGCGGCTCCCCAGGTCGCACCTGTTCGGTAATCCGGGACTTCCCCGGAAACCCGGGACAACACGGCGGCGCCGGGTCATCGTTGTCGATGACCCGGCGCCGTCGTGGTGACTCAGTTCCAGTTCATCCAGAAGTCGAGCTCGAGTTCCTGATCCCCGGGCACGACGCGGTACTGCTCGAAGTCGCGGACACCGTCGCGCGCGAGGACGTCGTCGTCGATGAAGCACTGCCCGGTCGCCAGCCAGGCCGGCTTGGTGATGATGCTCATCGCGGCGTCGGCCATGATGCTCGGCTTGCGACTCCGCGCGACGAGCTCCTCGCTGAGGATGTTGCGCACCGCCGCCGTGTTGATCGTGGTCCGCGGCCAGAGCGAATTGACCGCGATGTCATCGACTTTCAGCTCAGCAGCCAGGCCGATGGTGACCATGGACATCGAGAACTTCGAGATGGTGTACGCGGTGCCGATCTGGGCGAACCACTTGGGATCGAGATCGATCGGCGGCGAGAGCGTCAGCACGTGCGCGTTCTCCGACGCACGCAGATGCGGGATCGCCGCCTTCGTCAGCGTGAAGGCGCCGCGCGCGTTGATGTCCTGCATGAGGTCGTACTTCTTCATGTCGATCTTCTCGGCGGGCGTCAGATCGAGCGCGCTGGCGTTGTTGACCACGATGTCGATGCCGCCGAAGTGCTCGACGGTACGAGCCACGGCGTCGGCCACCGAGGCGTCGTCGCGGACGTCGCCCACGATCGGCAGTGCCCGACCACCGGCCTCGGTGATCGCGGCCGCCGCCGTGTGAATGGTCCCGGGCAGTTTCGGGTGCGGCTCCGCGGTTTTCGCCAGAAGCGCGATGTTCGCGCCCCGCGCGGCGGCGGCCACCGCGATGGCCTCGCCGATGCCTCGGCTGCCGCCGGAGATCAACAGGGTCCGTCCCCGCAGCGAATCGTCGGGGGTGTGGGTCGGTGTCACGGTGAGTCCTCTCGGTGCGCACACCCGTGGAGAGTGTGAGCGGTCGGGACAGCGCCGCGAGGGCCGATTCACGCGACCACCACCACGCGCTGCCTGTTTGGTTTATCTAAACATTCCGAAGACGGGCGGATGACGTCCCGCATTGCCCCGGAGCCCGGGCGGCACGACCGTTCCCGGCCCCGGGCACACCCGTTCGGCTCCGCCGAGCGTAGCTTTCGAATGCACTCCTAGGCAATCAATACCCATGTCACGCTCACATCGTCGAGCCGGGCACGCGCACATCCGATGCCGTGCGCCTCCGTCACGCCGAAGTGTCCACCGGATGGAACTTGACCCCGGCGCAACCGGGCAGGCATGCTGTCCGAGCGATCGCTCGCTCACGGCAGTGATCAATCGAGAGGGGACAGTTGTGGCCATCCGCGACCCGCAGGCCTATCGAGAAGGCCTGCGCGACAACCGGCGCGTCGTCTACCGCGGCGAGAAGATCGACGACGTCACCGCGTTCGACGAGTTCACCGATGCCATCGCCCATTCGTCGCTCGCCTACGAGATCTCGCGCACCGAGCCGGATCTCGCGGTCGCCGACGACGGCGACGGGCCCTACACCGCGTTCTACCGGGTGCCGCGCACCGCGGCGGACATCGCCGACCGTGGCCGTCTGATCGAGACCCTGTCCCGGATGGGTGCGGGGACGATCGTGCTCAAAGAGGTCGGCAGCGACGCGCTGTTCGCCCTGCTGCGCGCGCTGTCGGGCGACAGTCTGGCGAAAGCCGAGGCGTACTACCGGTATTGCTGCGAGAACGACGTCGCCCTGGCGGTGGCCCAGACCGACGTGAAGGGCGACCGGTCACTCCCGCCGCACCGGCAGCCCGATCCCGACCACTATCTGCGGATCGTCGACGAGGACGCCGATTCGATCACCGTGTCCGGCGCAAAGGTCCACACCTCGTTCAGCGCCAACGCCGATGAGATCATCGTGTTGCCCACCCGCGCGATGTCGGAGGCCGACCGCGACTGGGCGGTGAGCTTCGCGATCCCGGTCGACACCGAGGGCCTGACCCTCTATGTGTCCCCGTACCTGCACGGCGACCAGCACCCCTTCGAACACCCGATCTCGTCCCGGCACAAGCTGCTCGAGAGCCTGACGGTGTTCGACCGGGTCCGTGTCCCGAAGGAGCGCGTGTTCCTCAACCGAGAGCCCGAACTCGCGGGCCCGCTGGCACTCGCGTTCGTCGACTACCACCGTTTCACGGCGGTGAACTACAAACTCCCCATTCTCGACCTGCTGGTCGGTGCCGCCATCGGCATCGCGGAGGCCAACGGCATCGCCGGCGCCGGCCATGTGAAGACCAAACTGACCGAACTGATCACCTACGCCGAGACGGTACGCGGCTTCGCCGAGCTGGCCGCCGTTCGAGCGCGCAACGGCAGCAACGGGATCCACTTACCGGATCCACTGGCGGTCAACATGGCGAAGTACCACTTCGCACACGGTTTCCACCAGGCCGCGGCGACGCTGCTCGACCTCGCCGGCGGCCTCGTGGCCACCGGACCCGGCGGACACGACTGGGATGACCCTGAAGTTCGCACGGTGCTCGAGAAGTACTTTGCCGCGGCGCGTCCGGCTCAGGAGCGCCTGCGACTCATCCATCTGATCGGCGACCTGACCACGGGTCAGTGGGGCGGCTACCAGTCGGTCCTGGCCACCCATGCCGAGGGTTCGTTGGAGGCGGAGAAGATGCAGATCGCACGGGCCTACGACAGCACCAGGGCGCGGGCCGCCGTCGACGAGGTGCTGCGAGCAGCTGCCGAGACACCCGGTGCCGGAGCCGAACTCGCGACCACCGCGGGAGCAGCTCGATGACCGCGGGCCTCGACTTCGCCATCGACGACCGCGGGGTGGCCACCATCCGGCTGAACCGGCCGGAGGCCGCGAACGCCCTTGACATGGATCTCGCCGACGGATTGGCAGCGGCGGTGCAGACCATCGAAAGCGACGGCGGCGTCCGGGTCATCCGACTGTCCGCGGCAGGGCGGCTCTTCTCCGGTGGCGGCGATGTCCACGGCATGGCCACCGCGACCCACCGGGGACAGTTCCTCGCCGAACTCGCCGGCTCGGTCCACCGGTCGCTCATCGCGCTCGACCGCCTGCCGGTTCCCGTCGTGGCCGCGGTCCAGGGCACCGCAGCGGGCGGCGGTCTGGGTCTCGTCCTCGCCGCCGACGTCGTGATCGCGACGCCGAAGACCGCCTTCGTGGCCGCCTATTCCACGATCGGCCTTTCCCCCGACTGCGGCGTGTCGGTCAACCTGCCCCGGACCATCGGATTGGGGCGCGCACTCCGCATGCTGGTGCGCAACGAGAAGATCGATGCCGCAACCGCGTTGGAGTGGGGACTCCTCCACGAGATCGTCGAGGCGGGAGAACTCGACGATGCCACCGACGCCGTCGTCGCGCATCTGCTCGAACGGCCCGCGGCCGCGATCGGGCACGCACGACGTCTCGCACGGGCGTCCTTCGGCCGTGCGTTCACCGATCATCTCGACGACGAGGCGGCGACCATCGCGCAGCTCGGTGCCGGCGAGGAGGCCGCCGAACTCCTGGCCCGGTTCACGAGGTGACCCACCCCGTTCCGCATCCGATGATTCGCCAAACCGCCCGTTCCACCCGTGATCGGACTAGCGTCGTAGCCCATGAGCAGCGACGCCCGGCCCCGGTCGCACCGGGTCAACCTGACGGTCTTCCTCGCCTCGGCCGTCATCGTGGTCGCCTTCGCCGCCTGGGCGCTGGCGGCCCCGGCGGCGGCCGAGTCGACGATCAACGACGTACGCGACTTCATCACCCGATGGTTCGGCTGGTGGTACTTCATCCTCGCGACCGCCATCGTCGGCCTCGTGGTGTTCCTGGGCCTCAGCAAGTACGGGCGTTACCGGCTCGGGCCGGAGGAGTCGCGTCCGGAGTACAGCCTCTTCACCTGGACGTCGATGCTGTTCGCCGCGGGCATCGGCATCGATCTGATGTTCTTCTCGGTCGCCGAACCCGTTACCCACTTCCTCAATCCGCCGACCGGGGCCGGGGAGACCAACGAAGCGGCACGTGAGGCGGTCACCTGGACGGTCTTCCACTACGGCGTGACCGGCTGGGCGATGTACGCGCTCATGGGTGGCGCACTCGCGTATTTCGCCTTCCGGCACAATCTTCCGCTGACGATCCGGGCGGCGCTGTACCCGATCTTCGGCAAGCGTGTCGAGGGTCGGTGGGGCGACGCGATCGACGTCGCGGCCGTCCTCGGCACCATCTTCGGCATCGCCACCTCGCTGGGCATCGGCGTCGTGCAGCTCAACTTCGGGCTGAACGAGATCTTCGGGATCGAGCAGGGCAAGGCGGCCCAGATCGGTCTGATCGTCCTGGCGGTGGTGATCGCGACCGCGTCCGCGACGTCGGGGGTGGACAAGGGCATCCGACGCCTCTCCGAGATCAACGTGATCCTGGCGATCTGCATGCTGGTCTACATCACGGTCGCCAAGGACGCCGACTTCTTGCTCAACGGTCTCGTCCAGAACGCGGGCGACTACGTGTCCACCTTCACCGACCGCACGCTCGACACCTTCGCGTGGGACCAGGTGAACCCGCCGCCCGGCAACGACGCCCGCGCCTTCGTCGACGGCTGGACCCTGTTCTTCTGGGCCTGGTGGGTGGCCTGGGCGCCGTTCGTGGGATTGTTCCTCGCCCGCATCTCGCGGGGACGCACGTTGCGACAGTTCATCTTCGGTGTCCTGGTGGTCCCGTTCAGCTTCATCCTGGTGTGGATCTCGATCTTCGGGAACAGCGCCCTGCAGGTCGCCCGCGGCGATGCGGACTTCGCCGAGACGACCGCGTCCACACCCGAGGCCGGGTTCTACTCGCTGCTCGAGCAATACCCCGGCTCGACGCTGCTCATCGGGATCGCCACGATCACCGGCCTGCTCTTCTACGTGACCAGCGCCGACTCCGGGTCGCTCGTGATGGGCAACTTCACCAGTCGGCTCGGCGACCCGATGGCCGACTGCGCCCGTTCGCTGCGCGTCTTCTGGTCGGTGGCCATCGGGCTGCTGACGCTCTCCATGCTGTTCGCCGGCGGCGGCGACGGCTCGATCCTGACCCTGCAGGCCGCCACGGTGATCATGGGACTGCCGTTCTCCTTCGTCCTCGGGCTGATCGGTATCTCCCTGCTGCGCGCCGTCCGCAACGAGTCGGTCAAACTCGACAGTTTCCGGACGACCCTGCCGAAGGTGATCGCCGTCGGTCGCGGTCCCACCGAACACGGCAGCTGGCGGCAACGACTCATCGGGACCCTCCGCTTCCCCGGCCCGGTCGCCACCCGAAAATTCATCGGGGCCAGCGTCGTTCCGGCGATGACCGAGGTCGCCGAACAGTTCGGTCGCGAGGGGATCACCGCGACGGTCGACGAGTCGGCCGAGAACGAAGGGCTGCCGTCGCCGCGCCTGGTCGTCGAACTCGCCGAGGTCCCCCGGTTCGAGTACTGCGTGTGGCCGGTCTCGGCGCCGACCCCGACGTACGCGGTCCGGACCCAGCGATCCGACGATCGCTACTTCCGGTGCGAGGTGTATCTCACCGAGGGATCGCAGGGCTACTCGCTCACCGGATACACCCGCGACCAGATCATCGGTGACATCCTCGACCAGTACGAACGCCATCTCGGCTACCTGCATCTGCGGGATGCGGCCGGTGATCACCACGACCCCGAACCCGATGCGGCCGCCGGCGACGGTACCGTGCCCGACAGCGACACGGACATCCCCGACAGCAGTTCCGAAGGAGCACCGGCTCGATGAGCGAGACCCTCTACATCGACGGCCGCTGGCGGCCCGCCGCCTCCGGCGAGACCCGTGAGATCCGTTGTCCCGCAGACAACTCGCTCGTCGGTGTGGTGGCCGAGGGCGGGGTGGCCGACACCGAGCAGGCCATCGCGGCGGCCCGCCGCGCGTTCGACGCGGGCGAGTGGAGCGCCACACCCGCCGCCGCCCGCGGGGACCTCCTTCTCCGCGTCGCCGCCCAGATCGACGAGCGCCGAGACGAATTCGTCCGCGCCGAGACCCTCGACACCGGCAAGCGGCCCTACGAGTCGAACATCGACATGACCGACATCGCGAACTGCTTCCGGTACTTCGGCAAGCTCGCGGCGGCCGACGCCGGGCGCGTGGTCGACACCGGGTCCCCCGACGCCGATTCGCGCATCGTGTACGAACCGGTCGGCGTCTGCGGATTGATCACACCGTGGAACTACCCGCTGCTGCAGGCGGCGTGGAAGGTCGCGCCAGCACTGGCCGCGGGCAACACCTTCGTGCTCAAGCCCGCCGAACTCACCCCGCACACGTCGATCCTGCTCATGCAGGTCCTGGAGCAGGTCGGTCTCCCGGCGGGCGTGGGCAACCTCGTCCTGGGCGCGGGCGCCGAGGCCGGCGCTCCGCTGTCATCTCATCCTGACGTCGACCTGGTCTCGTTCACCGGTGGGCTCGTGACCGGCCGGGTCATCGCCCGCGAGGCGGCGGCGACGGTGAAGAAGGTCGCGCTCGAACTCGGGGGCAAGAACCCGAACGTGGTCTTCGCCGACGCCTGCGCCACCGACGAACTCCTCGCGGCAGCGGTCGACAACGCACTCAACGCGGCGTTCCTGCATTCGGGGCAGGTCTGTTCGGCCGGAGCCCGGCTCATCATCGAGGAGTCCGCACACGATCGCTTCGTCGATGAGCTGGTCCGCCGCGCGGAGCAGATCCGGCTGGGCCTGCCCTACTCCGAGGGCACCGAGACCGGACCGCTCATCTCGGCGGCACACCGAGACAAGGTGCACGCCTACGTCGAACAGGCTCGTGCGGATGGCGCGATCATCCGCACCGGTGGCGCGTTCGCCACGGGCGATGCGGGTTCGGGGCGCCTGGACGACGGATGGTTCTATCTGCCCACCGTGATCGATCGCGCCGACCGTTCGATGGCCTGCGTGCACGACGAGGCGTTCGGACCGACCGTCACCGTGGAGACCTTTGCCACCGAGGACGAGGCCGTGACCCTGGCCAACGACACCGTCTACGGTCTCGCGGGGGCCGTCTGGTCGGCCGACGCGGCACGCGCCCGCCGCATCGCCGGACGAATCCGGGCCGGAACGGTGTGGGTCAACGACTTCGGGCCGTACCTGCCGGAAGCCGAGTGGGGCGGTTACGGCCAGTCGGGCTTCGGGCGGGAGCTCGGACCGTCCGGTCTGGCGGAGTACCGCGAGGCCAAACATGTCTACGAGAATCTCCGACCGGGCGTGACCGGCTGGTTCGCGGACCGGTCCGGAGACGGCGAGGAGCGACGATGAGCGAGACCTACGACTACGTGGTCGTCGGCGGCGGCTCCGGGGGTGCCGTGGTGGCGTCGCGGCTGTCCGAGGACCCCTCGGTCTCGGTGTGCCTGCTGGAGGCGGGTCCGTCCGATGTCGGCGACGACGCGATCCTGCGGCTCGACCGGTGGATGCAACTCCTCGAATCCGGTTACGACTGGGACTATCCCATCGAACCGCAGGAGAACGGCAACGACTTCATGCGCCACGCCCGGGCGAAGGTCATCGGCGGGTGCAGTTCGCACAACAGCTGCATCGCCTTCTGGGCGCCGCGCGAGGACCTCGACTCGTGGGAGCGTGACTTCGGGTGCGCCGGATGGGGTTCGGCGGAGTTATACCGCCTCTACCCGCAGATCGAGACCAACGACGCGCCGGGCGCGCACCACGGTCGCAGCGGTCCGGTCCACCTCATGACGGTGCCGCCGAACGACCCGTGCGGGGTCGCCCTGCTCGAGGCCTGCGAGTCGGTCGGCATCCCCCGCGTCGAGTTCAACAGCGGCAGCACGGTTGTCAACGGCGCCAACTTCTTCCAGATCAACCGACGACCCGACGGTGTGCGCGCCTCGTCGTCGGTCAGTTATCTGCACCCGCACCTCGACCGGCCGAACCTCACCATCCGCACCGGATCGTGGGCAAAACGGGTGGTCATCGAGCGGGTCGACGGCGAGTTGCGTGCCGTGGGCGTCGACATCACCGACAACGCGTTCGGTCGCACGACACGGATCGAGGCCCGGGGCGAGGTGATCGTGTCGGCGGGGGCGATCGACTCCCCGAAGTTGCTGATGCTCTCGGGAATCGGGCCGGCCGACGACCTGCGCGAGCACGAGATCGAGGCCCTCGTCGACGCGCCGGGGGTCGGTGAACACCTGCAGGACCACCCCGAAGGGGTGATCGGGTTCGAGACCGCGAAGCCGATGGTCCGCGAGTCGACCCAGTGGTGGGAGGCGGGCATCTTCACCACCGTCGATGCGGGTCTGACCCGGCCGGACCTGATGATGCACTACGGCAGCGTGCCGTTCGACATGCACACCCTTCGCCAGGGTTATCCGACCAGTGACAACACCTTCTGCCTGACACCGAACGTGACGCACGCGCGGTCACGGGGCACGGTGCGGTTGCGCTCCCGTGACTTCCGCGACAAGCCCCGCGTGGACCCGCGGTACTTCTCCGATCTCGAGGGCTACGACATGCGGATCATGATCGCGGGCCTGCGCAAGGCGCGGGAGATCGCCGCCGCGGAGCCGCTGGCGACGTGGGTTGCGCGCGAACTCTATCCGGGCCCCGCCGCCACGAGCGATGCCGAACTGGCCGACTACATCACCCGCACCCACAACACCGTCTACCACCCGGTCGGCACCGTGCGGATGGGTGCGCCCGACGACGAGCTGTCGCCGCTCGATCCCGAACTCCGCGTGAAAGGTGTTGCAGGACTTCGGGTGGCCGACGCGTCGGTGTTCCCGGAACACACGACGGTGAACCCCAACCTCACCGTGATGCTCGTCGGCGAACGCTGCGCCGAGCTGGTGCGCGCCGGCGGCAACTGACCGCCAGGAGCGACTAGGTCGCGAAGGAGTCGACGATCCGTTCCAGGACGGCGGCGACCTGTTCGGTGGCGGCCTCGCGATCGTCGGCGGCGGCGACGAAGAGCGCCGCCTCGTCGAGCGCGCCGATCGCGACGTGGGCCAGCGGGCGCGTGGGCTGCTCGACCGCCTGGCCCGTGGCGATCGCGGCCGCGATCAGGCCTTCGACGAGTGCGAATCCGAATTCTTCTCCGCGAGCACGCCATTCACTCCATCCGAGCACCGACGGCGCCTCGACGAGCGTGATCCGATGCACCTCCGGTTCGGTGCACAACCGCAGGAACAGACGCATACCCGCCTTCAGCGCGGCGAGCGGGTCCTCGCCGGCGCGCTCCCCCACGGCCGCCGCGATCTGGGCGACGATCGACTGTTCCACGTCGTCGTAGACGGCGACGAACAGCCCCTTCTTGTCGTCGAACTGGTGGTAGAGCGCACCGCGCGTCACGCCGGCCTCGGCGACGATCTCCTGGGTGCCGACGTCGGCGAAGCCGCGTTCACCGAACAGCTTCCGGCCGGCGTCGATCAACGACGCGCGGGTCGCCGCGGTCCGCTCGGCCTGGGTACGACGGTTGACTTTCATACAGGTTGCACGTAACTTTCGTACTGAGTGTTCGTAAGTTACCGAGTCTACGAGAAGCGGGTCTCGCCATGACGACTGCACTGCCGACCGTCGAACTTCCGTCCGGCGTCATCGAGTACGCGACCTACGGTCCGGACGACTCGGCGCATCCGCCGGTCGTCTTCGTCCACGGCGCCGTCGTCGACCACCGGCTGTGGGAACCGACGGCACGGTTGCTCGCCGAGCGCGGATTCCGGTGCCATGTGCCCCTCATGCCGCTGGGCTCGCACCGCATCCCGCTCGGCCCCGGAGCCGACCGCTCGCCGCGCGGGATGAGCAAGCTCCTACGTGAGTTCGTCGACCGGTTCGACCTGTCGGACGCGACCCTCGTGGCCAACGACTCCGGTGGCGCCATCACCCAATTCGCCCTCGACGACGATCCCGCGTTCGTCAGCCGGCTGGTGTTCACCAACTGCGATGCCTTCGATCTCTTTCCGCCGCAGCCGTTCCGGTTGTACTTCGCGCTGATGAAGCACCGACTTCTGCTGAAACCGCTGGCCGAGGCGATGCGCCTGCGTGCACTACGCCATTCCGCGCTGGGCGTCGGTCTGCTGTTGAACGATCCCGATCCCGACCTCACCGGCTCGGTCTTCGAACCGCTGCAGCGCGACGTACGCATCCGCAACGACTTCATCGCGTTCCTCCGCGGCATCCGCCCCGCCGAACTGGCGCAGATCACCCCGCGGATGTCGCGCGTCGACCTCCCGGTCCGAATGGTGTGGGGTCGCGACGACCGGTGTTTCACCCCGGCCCACGGACGCCGCCTGGCCGCCGTCTTCCCGGGCGGGGCGCCGTTCGTCGAGGTTCCCGACGCCCGGACCTTCGTCTCACTCGACCAGCCACAGATTCTGGCCGACGAGATCATCGAGCTCACCGTCGGAGAACGCACCGCTCCGTGACCGCCCGGAGAACGGCGCAAGTTTTTTCCGCCACGGGCGTCGGATCATCGGGTCCGGCCGCGACGATAGAGATGTGAGCAGCGACCAACCGGTTTCTTCGGCCCGGGGACCAGAGGGATTGCTGGCGGTCTACGACCAGGCACTGCCGGAGGTGTACGGCTTCGTCGTGCGGCGCTGCACGGATCGTCGTACCGCCGAGGACGTCACCTCGGAGACCTTCCTGGCCGCCATGGACTCCGTCCGACGACGCCGCGACACCGAACCGACCACTCCGTGGCTCATCGGGATCGCGCGGCACAAACTCGCCGACCACTGGCGACGTGCACAGCGCACGCCGGAACCGGTCGACGACCTGCCCGACCACGGGGACGACCCGTGGGACACCGAACTCGACCGGATGGTCGCCCATCACACCCTCGGCCAGTTGTCGCCGATCCACCGTTCGGTGCTGACGCTGCGCTATGTCGACGATCTCCCCGTCGGCGAGTGCGCGGAGATCCTGGGCCGCACGGTCGGCGCCACCGAGGCGCTTCTCACCAGGGCCAAGCGGGCGTTCCGCGCCGCCTACCCCGAAACACAACCCCAGCCCAGCGGGAGAGGAGGTCACGCATGAGCACCCGGAACAGCTCGCGCTTCGACGCAGCACGAGATCCGCTGCACGTCCTGAACGCAGCGCGCACGCCGGGCTTCGACGATCCGGTCCGTCCCGACCTGGATTTCGCCGCCGCGCTGCGGGACCGCCTCGAGCGCGGGGCGACCCTACCCGAAGGAGTCGTCATGGCCACCGCAACACAACTCGACGCAACCGAGACCGTCCGGACCGAGGCGCCCGCCCGACCGGAACCGACGGTCGAACGCCCCGGCGCCCTCCCGTATCTCGTCGTCGCCGAACCGCAGGCGGCGATCGACTGGTACGTCGACACGCTCGGCGCCCGGCTGCGCGGCGAGCCGATCGTGATGTCCGACGGCGTGATCGGTCACGCCGAACTCGAACTGGGCGGCGGCGCGGTCTATCTCGCCGCCGAGTTCCCGGACCTCGGGCTCCGGGCGCCCGCACCCGGACAGGTCTCGGTCAGCCTGATGGTCGCCGTCGACGACACCGACGACGCGGTCGCGTCGGCCGCCCGCGCGGGAGCCGCGGTGACCCGAGAGCCGTACGAAGCCCACGGCACCCGCACCGCGGTCATCATCGACCCGTTCGGGCATCGGTGGATGCTGAGCGGGCCGTCGAAGACCGTGGGTACCGAGATGGTCCATCAGGGCGACATCGGCTACATGTCGCTGAACACCCCCGACGGCGCCCGTGCCCGGCGCTTCTACGGCGATGTCCTGGGCTGGGAATTCGACGCCGAGGGCCGACGCGTCACCAACGTCGGCCATCGCCTCGGCATCTTCGAGACCGACGGCGCACCGACGATGTTCTGCGCGTACGCCGTCGACGACCTCGAGGCCGCGCACGAGCGCATCGTCGCAGCGGGCGGGCGAGGCGAGTTCGGTTCGAGCCCCGACGGTCATCGCCTGGTCGACGCCGTCGACGATCAGGGCGTCCGGTTCGCGGTCTACGCCGCGAACCCCGACGACGAACGGCCGCAGGCACACCCGCGCGCCCCCGGGGCCATGACCTACCTGACGGTGTTGACGCCCGACAGCGGACGCTTCCGCGCGTTCTACGGATCGGTCCTCGGCTGGACGTTCCACGGCGGACGCATCGACGACGGCTGGGAGGTCGACGACTCGCGACCGCAGGTCGGGCTCGCGGGCGGCGCCGAGAGCTCGGTGGCGGTGCCGATGTGGACGACCGACGACGTCGTGGCCACGGTCGAACGTGTCCGGGCCGCGGGCGGCGCGGTGCTCGAGGAACCGAACGCGGCCCCTTACGGCATCTCGGCGCGGTGCACCGACGACCAGGGCGCTCAGTTCTACCTCGGTCAGTTGTTCTGAGTCACCCCACGGCCAACCCGACGACGAGCACTGCCACCGCGGCGGTGGTCAGCACGGACCGCGCGATGTTCCACGGCACCCAGACGGCGGTGAACCGCGTCCAGACCGGCACCGCCTCGTCGCCGCGGACAACACCCGCGGCGTCGAGGCGGTCATTGGCCGGGACGTTGACGACCATCGTGATGACGACACCGAGCGCGGTCAGGACCGTCGCGGTCAGGACCCACCATCGGAGCCCAGAACCCCACGAGACCCAGACGGTCAGCGCGCCGAACACCACGCCGCCGCCGAAGATCACCGCGAACAGCGGGTTGAGGATCGCGCTGTTCATCCGCTGCATCGCCGCGACCGCGACGTCGGCGCCGGCCCGGGTCAGGCCGGGGATCACGGCATAGCCGAACCCCGCCAGTACGCCGGCGCTGAGGCCGGTGGTCACGACCGTCAGGGTCACCAACACATCACGCAACAGGTCCATGGGAACAGTCCAGTGCCCTGCGGGCGCGAAAACCATGATCGGACCGGCGAAATTCCTGCTCCACCGTCCGGCTCCCGGCTCCGGAGCGGCCACCACCGTCATGGTTGACTCTTACCCATGTCCTCTCGCTCCCGCGTCCGGGCCCTGTCCGCGCGTCTGCCCTTCGGCATCGGGACCGTCGTCTTCGCCCTGTGCGCCGCGCTGGTCGTGACCGGCGGCGTGGTGCTGGCGAGCGGCACCGCCCAGACCGACGACGGCGACTACGCCTACGGCGAGCTGCGCGGCTACGAACGCGAACCGGGGACCGCCTGGACGATCGTCGGGCAGGAGGATCTACCGGACTACTCCGGCGAGGTCACCATCGAGATCGCCGACACCTCCGACGAGGGATGGCTCATCACCTACCCCTCCGGGCTGGGGCGCTCGTTCGTGATGGTGGACCGGCGATCGGGAAACCTGCTGTGGGACAGCCCCATCAACGCGGGGCAGGGCGACTGCGCGGTCAACGAAGCCGGCCAGGTCGGTTGCGCGGTACAGCTCGGCACCCCACTCGAGGACGGCTTCTACCTCGTCGACGACGCCGGCATCCCTACCCGCACCGCCGAATACCTGGACACCAAATCGGTGGAGGGCCTCGGCAACAACTTCCTGCGCGTCAACCGGGTCGGGCACCAGGTCACCCTGAACACGCCGGCCGGCAACGGCATCTGGGCTCGGACCTTCGCGGCGCCGGTCGTCGGTATCGAGGTCACCGGCGACACCGTGGTCATCAGGACCGCCGACGCCAGCGAGCACCTGGTCAACCCCGCCACCGGTGAGGACCGCATCGGTTGCGATCAGTGCAGCATCAAGCTCTACCCGACCGGGGTGACCGTCGACCACCAGACGCACGGCGAGGAGAAGGTGGTCACCTACGCCACCGTCAACGGCCGGGTGGACGCCGATCCGGTCGCCGAGGCCGACGGTCTGAGCGTGCTGCCCGGGCCGTCGACCCTCCCGGTCCTGAACGCGGCGAACCTGGTCTTCGCCGCCGAGGGACAGTACGAGGTCCGCGACCCGGCACGTCCCGGGGCGCTGTGGCAGATCCGCGACGGCGAACTGTCCAAGGCCAATGCCATCGCGTGCGGGTCCCTCGTGAACTTCGGCCGCCTGGACGGTTCGCGGACGACCTACGCGCTCGCCGACGGCACGCACATCGGCAGCGGACCGCCGCCGGGACCGCAGCAGCCGATCCTCGCCAACCCGCGGTGCGTCGGGTCCAGCGGCACCACCATGGTCGTCGTCAACCAGGGCCTGCTGACCGGGCTCACCCCGGCGAACACCGCGGCCTGGGAGCGCGGCCTGTCCTCCCCCGGACTCGTGCGGGTCGTCGACGGATACATCGTCGTCAGCGAGGGCAGCACCCTGTCGATGCTCCGTCCGAACTGACCCCTCCGTTCCCCTGAACCCGAGGGCCTCAATCCCCCTTGTGGGCCGTTTCACATGCCGGGCCGAGCTTCCGGCCTCACCTGCAGAGACACGAATCGGTGGCGGTGTCCAGACCTGAATTGATCACGACAAGGTAACGCTTTGCTCACGGCCGCGTGTACGGTCGGCTCGGTTCCGCAAGCACGAACCACGAGATGTACACGCGAGGTCGATCAGTTTTGGGTAAGCACTCCAAGCCACGGAAGAAGTCACGCACACCGTTGTGGGCCACCGCCCTGCTGCCGGTGGGCGTTCTGGCCGGCGCGGCGACCGCCGGGGCCGAACTCTCCGGCAATACGCTGGCCCCCACGCCGGTGTCCGCGCCGCAGGTGACGTCCGAGGCCCCGACCACGCCACCGTCCGTGACGCCGGCTGTGAAGGCCCACCCGCTGGCACCCACTCCCCCGCCGCCGCCGGTTCGGCCGGCCAGCGTCACCACCGGTGCGGTCCCGGTGACCAACTACGACGCGTATGAGGCGGCCGCGAAGTCCGTCACGAGCACCCACCCGCGCTGCGGCATCGACTGGAAGGTCATCGCCGGGATCGGCCGGGTCGAGTCCCACCACGCCGATCAGGGCAACGTGAACCCCGACGGCGTCCTGCGCAGCGCGATCTTCGGTCCGCGCCTCGACGGCTCCCTCGCCGGCAACCAGGTCATCGGTGACACCGACGGCGGCGAACTCGACGGCGACCCGGTCTACGACCGCGCGGTCGGCCCGATGCAATTCCTGCCGTCGACGTGGAAGATGTACGCCGCCGACGGCAACGGTGACGGCAAGTCCGACCCGCAGAACATCTTCGACGCCGCGCTGACCACCGCGAACTACCTGTGCGACGACAACCTCGACCTGCGCGACTCGTCTTCGTTGGTGACCGCCGTCCTGCGGTACAACAACTCGATGGAGTACGTGAACAAGGTCCTCGGTTTCGCCCGCGAATACTGATCCCGCTGCCTCACCAGGACCCTTCGTGACGCGCCCTCCGCAAGCTCCGGGCGCTCCTCAGGGAGCAGTGGGCGACCTCGCGCCACTTACAAATGCAGGGAGCGCCCACCACCGGTTTGAAGTCGGCGCCCACCACCGGTTTGAAGTCGGGGAGCACCTACCACCGCTCCCTGAAATCGAGGAACGCCCACCACCGCTCCCTGAAGTCGAGGAACGCCCACCACTGCTCCCTGAGGTGCGAGGAGCGCCCACCACCGCTCCCTGAGGTGCGAGGAGCGCAAGCGACGAGCCACGAAGGGTCCGGCGACTGGGCTTGCGAGACCCTTCGTGACGCTCGCAAGCTCGCTCCTCAGGGAGCGAGGTGAGGCACTCGCAAGCTCGCTCCTCAGGGAGCGAGGTGAGACGCTCCTCGCAAGCTCGCTCCTCAGGGAGCGAGGTGAGGCGCTCGCAAGCTCGCTCCTCAGGGGCGCTCGTCGACTCGCGCGTCGTTCCTAGTCCTGCGTCAGAAACGCTTGCAGCGCAGCTGAATACATCGGCACGTCGTCGGCGCCCATGAGCTCACGCGCGGAGTGCATCGCGAGCTGCGGCGCACCGACGTCGATCGTCGTGAGCCCGGTGCGTGATGCCGTGATGGGCCCGATCGTCGACCCGCACGGTAGATCCGCGCGATGGACATATCGCTGCATGGGGACGCCCGCGGCGTCGCACGCGAGCGCGAAGACGGCCTCTCCCACCGCATCCGACGCATAGCGCAGGTTCTGGTTCACCTTCAGCACCGGTCCGCCGCCGATCGAGATGCGGTGCCCGGGTTCGTGGCGCTCGGGATAGTTCGGGTGGGTCGCGTGGGCCATGTCGCCGGACAGGCAGACGCTCGCGGCCATCGTCTGGAGGAAGTCCGCGCGTGATCCGCCGCGCGCGAGCACGATTCGTTCGCAGATCGACCCCAGGAAGTCCGAGGCGGCACCACGCTCGGAACCGCTGCCGACCTCCTCGTGATCGAACAGCACCAGCATCTTCGTGTGCGCCGACGAGCCGGCGTCGAGCAGCGCGCGCAGACCCGTGTAGCAGGTGCCCTGGTTGTCCAATCGCGGTGCGCTGAGCAGGTTTCCGTCGGCTCCGATGATCGCCGACGGCGCGACGTCGTGGGTCATGAGTTCCCAGCCGAGGAGCGCGTCCGGGTCGATGCCCGCGTACTCCGACACCCAGCCGAGGACGTCGGGGACGTCGTCGCCGATCCCCCACACCGCGTTGACATGCCGCTGCGGATCGAGCGTCACGCCCTTCCGGTCCTCGGACAGGTGGATGGCGAGTTGGGGTACCCGCACCACCGGTTCGGTCACATGAACCAGCGTGTGCGCCACCGAGTTCCCCGATCGGTACGCGAGGCGGCCGGAGAGGCCGAGATCGCGGTCGAGCCAGGAATTGAGCCAGGCGCCGCCGTAGGGTTCGAGCGCGACCATCGCGACCCCGGCCGACGAGCGGTCGGGATGCTGCTTGAGCCGCAGGTTCGGGCTGTCGGTGTGTCCGCCGACGATGCGGAAGGCGCCGGTCTGCCCGGTCTCCCAGGCGATGATCGAGCCGCCACGGATGACGTAGTGCCGCGCCGACGGGGCGTCGAGGCCGGCGTCCGCCCACGGCTGATCCTCGAACAGCCTTGTGTACCCGGCACTTTCGAGTTCGCGGGCCACCGTCGCGCAGACGTGGAACGGCGACGGCGAGGCGTCGACGAACTCGCCGAGGCCGCGTGCGGTCGCGCTGGTCGGAATCCTGGCGGACGCACTCATCGACGAACGCGCATTCACGCCGAGGCGAGGACCGAGTCGATCGCCGAGTAGAACAGTCCGAGGCCGTCGTCGCTGGGACCGGTGAGCGGCTCCGTGGCGTGCTCGGGATGCGGCATCAGGCCGACGATCCGCCCGTTCGGACTCGAGATACCGGCGATGTCGAGGGACGAACCGTTCGGGTTCCGCTCGGGGAACCGGAACACGACGAGCCCCTCACCCTCCAGCTCCTCGAGCTTGCGCTGCGAGGCCACGTAACGTCCTTCGCCGGACTTGAGCGGGATGAGGATCTCCGCACCCTGCTCGAAGCGGGTCGTCCAGGCCGTGGTGTTCGACTCGACGCGCAGCCACTCGTCGCGGCAGATGAAGTGCAGGCCCTCGTTGCGGGTCAGCGCGCCCGGCAGCAGCCCGGCCTCACAGAGCACCTGGAAACCGTTGCAGATACCCAGGATCGGCATCCCCTTGCCGGCTGCCTCGACGACGGACCCCATCACCGGAGCGAAGCGGGCGATGGCCCCCGCGCGCAGATAATCGCCGTAGGAGAATCCGCCGGGGACGATGATCGCGTCGACGCCCTTCAGGTCGGCGTCGCCGTGCCACAGCGCGACCGGCTCGGCGCCGGCCAGCCGGACCGCGCGGGCGGCGTCGACGTCGTCGAGGGTGCCGGGGAAGGTGATGACCCCGATGCGTGCTGTCATGTGCTGCTCTCTACTCCGCGACGCGCGAGACGTTGAAGTTCTCGATGACGGTGTTGGTCAGCAATTCCTCGGCGATGCGCTCCAGCGTCGTGTCGTCGACCGTGTCGTCGACCTCGAGCTCGAAGCGCTTGCCCTGACGGACGTCGCCGATCCCACTGAACCCGAGCCGGCCCAGGGCGCCGACGATGGCCTGCCCCTGCGGGTCGAGAATCTCGGCTTTGGGCATCACGTCGACCACCACTCGCGCCATGGACCGCTCCTCAATGTCTGCTGGTCGGTTGTCGCCTGACCGGTGTTCTCCCGATCAGTTCACGCCGGTCAGCTTACCGGGTGCACCAAATCGGCTCAGAGCACGGATTCGATGGCGGCGACGACCGTCGGATCGGTCGGCTCGGTGCGCGGACGGAAGCGGTTGACCACCTCACCGTCGGCGTTGACGAGGAACTTCTCGAAGTTCCACTGGATGTCGCCGGCCTCCCCGTCGGCGTCGGCGTGCTGGGTGAGTTCGGCGTAGAGCGGGTGACGCGCCTCGCCGTTGACGTCGGTCTTCTCCAGCAGCGGGAAGGTCACCCCGTAGGTCGCCGAGCAGAAGGTCGCGATCTCCTCGGCGGTACCCGGCTCCTGCCCCATGAACTGGTTGCAGGGCACTCCGACGACGGTGAGTCCCTTGTCTCCATACGTCTTGGCGAGTTCCTCCAGCCCGGCGTACTGCGGCGTGAGGCCGCACTTGCTGGCGACGTTCACCACGAGCAGCGGTCCGCCGAAGTCCTTCAGCGAGACGTCGGAGCCGTCCAAAGCGGTAACGGGGATGTCCTTGATGTTGGCCATGGCTGCCAGATTAGACGGCGCCCGCGCCGCCTTCGGGAGACCCGGGTCACAGGTGCCGCCACGGTATGCGCAAGGTCACCGTTAAGTGCGTTTCGGCAATAGTTGCATTCGGGTTAGCATCTTTCGGTGTCCGGAGAATGCAGGTCGAACAGCGGCGCCGACGAGTCGGTGAACGCTGCGTCGTCGGCGCTCAACGCCTTCCTCGAGCGGCTCATCGATCTGAGCCGGCCCGAGGCACTGGAGAGTCTGGCGGCAAGCGAGGTCACGTTCTCGCAGCTCCGAATCCTCTCCACGCTTGCATGTCAACCCGGGCCGATGCCGGTCAACGCGATCGCCGATCACGTTCACCTGTCCCTCGCGGCCGCCGGCCGGACGGTGGACAAGCTGGCGACCGGAGGTCTCGTCGACCGTCGAGAGGACCCGTCCGACCGTCGGGTCAAGCGCATCTCCCTCACCGACGCGGGCCGGCGCTACCTCGAGACCCATCTGGCCGTGAAGCGCGGGACCATCCGACACTTCGTCGCCAACCTGCCCGCAGACATGCGCGACAACCTCTGCGCGGCACTGCGTCCCATCGTCGACGACGGCGTCGACCATTTCTGTCTGCCCACCGACGGACGGCAGGCCTCGTGACTCCCTCTCCTAGCTCGTCGCTCCCTGATCTCTGACCACCGACCCTCACGGGGTCGAACGAGCCCACAGACTTCTCTGCCGCGGATGGCCGCGGCACGCCCATTTCTCGCCCGACCGATAGGAACACGCGAATGACCTCATCCACAGGTGGCCACCTGCACGACGGCCCACCCGACACCAAGTTGGACCGTCACGTCCTGCTGGTCGCGGGCGTGGTCGTGCTCGGCGCGATCATGTCGATCCTCGACGTCACCGTGGTGGCGGTCGCCCAGAACACCTTCCAGCAGGAGTTCGGCACCGACGCCGCGGGCGCCGCCTGGACCGCGACCGGTTACACCCTGGCACTGGCGGCGGTGATCCCGTTGTCGAGTTGGGCGGCATCGCGTTTCGGCACCAAGCGCGTCTACCTCGTCTCGCTGGTCCTGTTCACGGTGGGTTCGGTGTTGTGCGCGCTGGCGCCGAACATCGGCATGCTCGTGGCCTTCCGCGTGATCCAGGGACTCGGCGGCGGCATGCTGATGCCGATCGGCATGATGATGCTGACCAAGGCGGCCGGTCCCGAGCGGGTCGGTTCGGTCATGGCCGTGCTCGGTATCCCGATGCTCCTGGGTCCGATCTCGGGCCCGATCCTCGGCGGCGTCCTAATCGAGCAGCTGAGCTGGCACTGGATCTTCCTGATCAACGTCCCGATCGGCATCATCGCGCTGGTCTACTCGTGGATCGTCCTGCGCGACGACGCGGAGACCAGTCGCCCCTCGATCGACGTCGTCGGTCTGTTGCTCCTGTCGCCGGGGCTCGCGTTGTTCCTGTTCGGTATCTCCTCGAGCGCCGAGCACCGCACGTTCGTCACGGCATCGGTTCTGGTGCCGACCATCATCGGTGCACTGCTGATCGTGGCCTTCATCGTGCACGCCCTGCGCAAGAAGAACCCGCTGCTCGACCTGCGGCTCTTCGCGAACCGCACACTGAGCATCTCCGTCATCACGATGGTGCTGTTCATGGTCGCGTTCTTCGGTGCGGCGCTGCTGTTCCCGCAGTACTTCATCGGCGTGCGCGGCGAGTCCACGTTGACCGCCGGTCTGCTGCTGGCCCCGCAGGGCATCGGCGCCATGCTCACCATGCCGATCGCCGGCCGTCTCACCGACAAGATGGGTCCGGGCAAGTTCGTGCTCGCCGGCATCGTCCTGATCGTGCTGGGTCTGAGTACGTTCATGTTCCTCGGCGCCGAGACCTCGTACTGGCTGATCTGCGGTTCGCTGTTCGTGCAGGGTCTCGGCATGGGCATGACGATGATGCCGATCATGTCCGCGGCCCTCGCGACCCTCAGCAACCCGCAGGTCCCGGACGGTTCGACGCTGCTGAACGTCATCCAGCAGTCGGCCACGTCGATCGGTACGGCCGTCATCTCGGTGATCCTGGCCAGCAGCCTGGCTAGCCGACCCGAGGCGGGACTGGCGATCATGGCGAACACCTCCGACGATCCGCTGCCGCCGGGCGTGCCGAACCCGTTGCCGGAGTCGTTCTTCGAGACCGCGGCGGACGTGTTCTCGAGCACGTTCACCATCTCGGTGGTCCTGATCGTCCTCACCCTGATCCCCGCGTTCTTCCTGCCCCGCAAGAAGATCGCGTCGCCCCTCACCGAAGAGGACATGGACCGCGGGTCCGATCATGATGCACTGATCATCTCCTGCTGATCGCAAACCAAAGCCCCACCGACTTCCGGGTCGGTGGGGCTTTGTGGTTTCGACAAGCTCAACCAGCGGAAGGGTGAGCTCAACCAGCGGAAGGTGAGCTCAACCAGCGGAAGGGTGAGCTCAACCAGCGGAAGGTGAGCTCAACCAGCGGAAGGTGAGCTCAACCGGCGGGAGTATCGAGCGCGCCCGACTGCTGCAGGATCCACGCGATCTCGAACGCGACCTCTTCCCACTGCTTGTAGCGTCCGCTGACGCCGCCGTGGCCGGCGGACATCTCGGTCTTGAGCAGTACCGGGTTGTCCGAGGTGGTCTTCTCCTGCAGTCGCGCAACCCATTTCGCCGCCTCGGTGAACAGCACCCGGGTGTCGTTGAGCGAGGTCAAGGCGAGGATCGGCGGATACGGCTTCGCGTCGACGTTCTCGTACGGCGTGTAGGTCTTCATGTACTCGTAGACCTTCGGGTCGTGCAGCGGGTCACCCCACTCGTCCCACTCGATCACCGTGAGGGGCAACGACGGATCGAGGATCGAGTTCAGCGCGTCGACGAACGGCACCGACGCCAGGATCCCGTTGAACAACTCGGGCGCGAGGTTCGCGACCGCACCCATCAGCAATCCGCCGGCGGACCCGCCCTCGGCGACCATCTGCTGGGGTGTCGTCCACCCGGTGTCGACGAGATGCCGTGCCGCGGCCACGAAGTCGGTGAAGGTGTTCCGCTTGCTGAGTTCCTTGCCGTTCTCGTACCAGTAGCGCCCCATCTCCCCGCCACCGCGGATGTGGGCGAGGACGAAGACCATGCCGCGATCGAGCATCGACAGTCGTGCCACCGAGAAGTACGGGTCGATACTCGCCTCGTAGGAGCCGTAGCCGTAGAGGAGCAGGGGCGCCGGCTTGGCGGCGTCGGTTTCCTTGCGCCGCACCACCGACAGCGGGATCCGGGTGCCGTCCTCGGCAACGGCCCACTCCCGCGACTGCACGTAGTCGGCCGGGTCGTAACCGCCGAGCACCGGCTGCCGCTTGAGCAGGGTCCGCTCGCCGGAGGCGACGTCGAGCTCGAACAGTTCCGCCGGTTCGATGAAACTGCCGTATCCGATGCGGAGCCTCGGGGCACTCCATTCCGGGTTGGCGCCGAGGCCCGCGGAGCCGAGTTCCTGGTCGAACGTCACCTCGCGGAAATCCGATTCGACCGGTATGCCGTCGATCTGCCGCAGATCGACGATCGCGAGACGCGGCAACGCATCTCGGCGGTAGGACAGGACCAGGTAGTCGGCGAAGGCGTCGAGGTCCTCGATCCGGCGTTGCGGGTCGTGCGCGATCAGCGGACGACGGTCCGACGGGTCGGCGACCGGCGCGAGATCGATCGCGAAGTTGTCCGCCTTCTGCCCGTCGCGGACTTCGTTGTGCACGATGACCAGATAGTCCTCGCCGCCGATGACGGCGTGCTCGACGCTGTACTCGACCCCGTCGACCCGCGGTGCGACGCTGCGGAATTCACCCGTCGGGTCGTCGGCGGCGAGCAGGTAGCTCTCCGAGGTGATCTTGGACCCGACGCCGATGACGAGGTACTTGTCGCTCCGGGTGGTGCCCATCCCGACCCAGAACCGCTCGTCGGGCTCGTGGAAGACCTTGACGTCGGCCGTCCCGGCACCGATGTCGTGGCGCCACACCGTGTCCGGGCGCCAGGCGGCGTCGACCGTCGAGTAGAAGACGTGCCGGGCGTCCGCCGACCACACCGCACCCCCCGACGTGTCGCGGACCTCGTCGGGGAGGAGTTCCCCGGTGCGAAGGTCCTTGACGCGCAGGGTGTATCGCTCGTCCCCGACGATGTCGATGCTGTAGGCGAGCCAGTTGCCGTCGTCGCTGACGGTCAGCGCCCCGAGGCTGAAGAAATCGTGACCCTCCGCCTCGACGTTGGCGTCGAGCAGGATCTCCTCGCCGGGCAGCGGGTCGTCGCCCACCTCTGGCGGGGTCCAGTCGTCCTCGGACCGGATCGGGCAGCGGCACGATGTCGAGTACTGCTTGCCCTCATGGGTTCGCCCGTAATACCAGTGCCGCCCGCGCCGGTTGGGCACCGACATGTCGGTTTCCTTGGTGCGGCTCTTGATCTCGCCGAAGATCTGCGTGCGCAGGTCCGCCAGCTGCGCGGTGTGCGATTCGGTGAAGGCGTTCTGCGCCTCCAGGTAGGCGATGACCTCCGGATCGTCCTTGTCGCGCAACCATTCGTAGTCGTCGACGAAGGTGTCGCCGTGGTGGGTGCGTTCGGTGGGCACCTTCTTGGCCACCGGCGCGGTGACCGGCGCTGCGTTCATGATGGTCTTCTCGTCGGTCATCAGATCACCTCTGCGTCGGGCCAGTCCGCGAAGGACTTTCGCGAGATCCATTCGTAGGCATCGATATAGCGCTGCCTCGTGCGGTCGACGACGTCGTCGGGCAACGGCGGCGGCGCTTCATCGGAGGCCCGGTCCCACCCGGATTCGGCACCGGTGAGCCAGTTTCGCACGATCTGCTTGTCGAAGCTGGGCTGCACCTTGCCGGCCTCGTAGGTGGCGGCCTCCCAGTACCGCGACGAGTCGGGGGTGAGCACCTCATCGGCCAGGACGAGTTCACCGTCGGCCCCGCGGCCGAACTCGAATTTGGTGTCGGCCAAGATAATTCCGCGCTCGGCGGCGACGGCGGCGCCGCGGGCGTAGATGTCGAGGGTGGCCGATCGTAGCGCCTGCGCCAACTCCTCCCCCTCCTGCTCGACGACCCGCTCGAAACTGATGTTCTCGTCGTGCTCACCCTGCTCGGCCTTGGTGGCCGGCGTGAAGATCGGTTCGGGGAGCTTGCTCGCCTCCGCCAGTCCCGCCGGCAGTTCGACGCCGCACACCGACCCGGTCGCCTGGTAGTCGAGCAGGCCCGAGCCGGTCAGGTAGCCGCGGGCAACGCATTCGACCTGCACCATCGGCAGTCGACGGACCACCATCGACCGGCCTACGACCGACGCCGGGATCCGTTCGTCGGTGGGGCCGCCGGCCAGGTGGTTGGGCACGCCGAGCTCGTCGAACCAGTAGAAGCTCATCGCGGTGAGGATGCGCCCCTTGTCGGGGATCGCGGGACTGAGGATGTGGTCGTAGGCCGAGATCCGGTCGGACGCCACCAGCAGCAGGGTGTCGGCGTCGATCTCGTAGATCTCGCGGACCTTCCCCGACGCCAGATGACGGTAGGACTGCAGTTCAGGACGCATGGACTCGACCCTAGAGGGTGAGGTGACCCCGCGGGGCGGCAGGGACCACCCGTCCAGCCGTGGGCCCCGGGGTCTGCGATCCTGGATCGATGAGCGAGCCGCACATCACCATCACCTACTGCACGCAGTGCAACTGGCTGCTGCGGGCGTCGTGGATGGCCTCGGAACTGCTGAACACCTTCGGCACCGAGATCGGCTCGGTGACCCTCGTCCCCGGCACGGGCGGGGTGTTCGTCATCGACGTCGACGGCACCCAGATCTGGGAACGCAAGCGCGACGGCGGCTTCCCCGGTGCTCCCGAACTCAAGCGTCGCGTGCGCGACACCGCGCTCCCGGACTGGAACCTCGGGCACTCCGACGTCAGCGCGCCGGAGTGACCCCGTTCCCTAATCCGAGGAGCCGCACATCACTGCTCCCTGAGGTGTGAGGAGCGAAAGCGACGAGCCACGAAGGGCCTGGTGAGACACGTTGCGGAGCCCTTCGTGGCAGTGAGAATGGGTGTGGGTGGTTGACCGGGTTTGGGTCTGACTTACTTCGTGGCTGACGGT